>JALZFP010000178.1 GCA_030861485.1 Actinomycetota bacterium
CCCCGGGCCAGGTCTGGCACAAAGCGAGACCTCTGGTCCTCGGTGCCGTAGGTGAGTATCGGCAACGTCCCGGCGCTCGTGTGCACCGCGAGCGTCACCCCCACCCCGGCGTCGGCACGGCTGATCTCCTCTATCAGCAACGCGTAGGAGAGAAAGTCCGCCCCACCCCCGCCATACTCCTCCGGGACGCACAGCCCCATGAACCCGGCCGCTGAGAGCTTCTCGAAGACCTCCGCCGGGAAGCGCGCCTCCCGGTCCCACTGGGCGGCACGGGGAGCCACCTCCCGCGCGGCGAACTCCGCCGCCCGCCCCCGTATCTCCTGCTGCTCCTTGCTGAGCTCGAAGTTCATCGCTCCTCCATCGCGTTTCGGGGCCCCTTTGAGTAAATGTATAGCAAGCGCAACGCGCCCTCAAATCATAATGCCTCCTGGCATGGCCTGGGTTATCGCCCCGGGTAAGCACGTGCCGAGCTGAGCTACAATGGTCGCTACTCAAAGGGAAGGGAAGCGCAACGGAGGAGTGTACCGATGCTTGTAAAAAACGAGCTTCTCGACAAGGTCGTTGGACGCGTCAGGGAGCAGTTGCCAGAGGATCAGGCGCCACAGGTCGAGGAGTTCGCGCGCCAGTACTACGACTGGACTCATCCGGAGGACCTGAGCGGGCGCTCCCCCGTGGACGTGTACGGGGCGGCCGTGGCCCACTGGAGCTTTGCCCGCCAACGCACGCCCGGTGAGGCCAAAGTTCGCGTGTACAACCCGCGGTTCGAGGAGCACGGCTGGCAGACAACCCACACCGTGGTAGAGATGGTCAACGACGATATGCCCTTTCTCGTTGACTCAACAAAGATGGAGATCAATCGTCAGGGCTACGGCATACACCTCATGATCCACCCTGTGATAAAGGTCCGGCGAGATCCCGAAGGCCGGCTCGTCGAGGTCCTATCTCGCGATTCCACCGATGATGACGCTATATCCGAGTCGGTCATACACGTGGAGGTGGACCGGCAGACGGAACCCGAGGTCCTGGAGGACCTCCGTGGCCACCTCGAACGGGTTCTCGGGGACGTGCGCGCGGCCGTCGACGATTGGCCGCAGATGCGCGAAAGGGTACGTGGTATCGTCTCAGAGCTGGACGAGGACGCTCCGCCGGTCGACGAGGACGAGCTCGACGAAGCCAGAGCCTTTCTCGAGTGGATCCACGACGGCAACTTCACCTTCCTGGGCTACCGTGAGTACGACCTGCGCGCGCAGGACGGGGAAGACGTGCTGCGGGCCGTGCCGGAGTCCGGCCTCGGCGTCTTGCGAGAGGCGAGCTCCGGGAGCGTCTCACACAGCTTCGCCAGGTTGCCGCCCGAGGCGAAGAAGCTTGCCCGCGCTCCCCACCTCCTCAACCTGACCAAGGCGAACTCCCGCTCCACGGTCCACCGACCGTCTTACCTGGACTACGTCGGCGTGAAGAAGTTCGACGCCGAGGGCGAGGTCACGGGAGAGCGGCGCTTCCTCGGTCTGTACACCTTCTCGGCGTACAGCGCGAGCGCGCTGGAGATACCGCTCGTGAGGCGCAAGGTAAAGGGCGTTTTGGAGCGCGCGGGCTTTCCAGAGGGAAGTCACTACGAGAAAGACTTGATGGAGGCCCTCGAGACCTACCCTCGCGACGAGCTGTTCCAGATCTCCGAGGACGAGCTCTTCGAGATCGCGATGGGCATCCTCCACCTCCAAGAACGCCAGCGCGTCCGGCTTTTTGTACGGCGCGACACCTATGGGCGCTTCTTCTCCTGCCTGGTCTACGTGCCGCGCGAACGGTACAACACGGACATCCGGCAGCGCATGCAAGACATCTTGCAGCGCGCCTTCAACGGTGAGAACGCGGAGTTCAATGTCCGGCTCTCCGAGTCCGTGCTCGCGCGCCTGCACTTCATCATCTACACCGACCCAGAGGACGTACCCGATTACAACGTGGACGAGATCGAGGCTCGCCTCGTCGAGGCGACCCGCTCGTGGAGGGACAACCTGTACGAAGCCCTGATCGAGCAATGTGGGGAGGAGATAGGAACCGAGCTCTTTCAGCAATACCGAGAGGCCTTCCCCCCCGGCTACCGCGACGACTTCCTCGCGCGTACGGCCGTAGTGGACATCCGCAGGATCGAGGGCCTCTCCTCCGAGAACGACTTAGGGATGAGCCTCTACCACCCGCTCGAAGCCCCCGAGGATTTTTTGCGCTTCAGGCTGTACCGGCTCGGGGAGCAGATCTCGCTCTCCGAGGTCATGCCTCTCCTGGAAGATATGGGCGTCGAGGTCGCCGACCAGCGCCCCTACAAGATAGAGCGCGCCGAGAAAGCGCCGGTCTGGATCAACGACTTCGGCCTGGTTCACGAGGCGCAGGGCGAGTTGCAGACCGAGCAGGTGAAGGAGATCTTCCAGGACGCCTTCGCCCGGGCGTGGCGCGGGGCTGTTGAGGACGACGGTTTCAACCGGTTGGTCCTGCGGGCCCAGCTTACGTGGCGTGAGATTACGATCCTCCGTGCCTACTGCAAGTACCTGCGCCAGACTGGGACCACGTTTAGCCAGAACTACATGGAACAGACTCTGGCCGCGAACCCGCACATCGCCCGCCTCCTCGTGGAGCTCTTCAAGGCCCGCCTCGACCCAAGCCGTCAGGAGCGCGCAGAGGAGGAAACGGAGCGGCTGAAAGAGGAGATCAAAGAAGCCCTCGAAGCGGTCGTCAGCCTCGACGAGGACCGTATCCTGACGAGCTTTCTGAACGTTACCCTGGCCACCCTGCGCACCAACTACTTCCAGAGCACCCCCGAGGGGGAACCCAAGCCCTACCTCTCGTTCAAGCTGGACCCCACAGGCATCCCCGAGCTTCCCCTACCACGTCCGATGTTCGAGATCTTTGTCTACTCGCCTCGGGCGGAGGTAGTTCACCTGCGCGGCGGGATGGTCGCGCGCGGCGGCATCCGCTGGTCCGACCGGCGAGAGGACTTCCGGACCGAGATACTCGGCCTCATGAAGGCCCAGACGGTAAAGAACGCCGTGATCGTGCCCGTCGGCGCGAAGGGCGGCTTCGTAGTCAAACGCCCGCCGGCGAACGGAAGCCGCGACGCACTCCTGCAAGAGGTAGTCTTCTGCTACAAGACGCTGATCCGCGGCATGCTCGACCTAACCGACAACCTCGCCGGCGACCGCGTGGTCCCGCCCGACGACGTGGTGCGCTACGACGATGACGATCCATACTTGGTGGTGGCCGCCGACAAGGGAACCGCCACCTTCTCCGACCTCGCCAACGGCATCTCCGCGGAGTACGGCTTCTGGCTCGGCGACGCCTTCGCCTCCGGCGGCTCTACGGGCTACGACCACAAGGCGATGGCCATCACCGCGCGCGGGGCGTGGGAATCGGTCAAGCGTCACTTCCGGAACCTGGGCAAGGACATCCAGAACGAGAACTTCACCGCTGTTGGGATTGGCGACATGTCCGGCGACGTGTTCGGAAACGGAATGCTCCTGAGCAAACACATTAAGCTCGTCGGCGCCTTCAACCACCTACACGTCTTTCTAGACCCGAACCCCGACCCTGAGACGAGCTTTGAGGAGCGCAAGCGGCTCTTCGAGCTCGAACGCTCCTCGTGGACCGACTACGACACTAGCCTCATCTCGGAGGGCGGTGGTATCTTCCCGCGCTCGGCGAAATCCATCCCCCTCTCCCCCGAGGTTCGGGAGCTCCTCGATGTAGAGGACGAAGCCCTGACGCCCAACGAGGTGATAAACGCCCTGCTCAAGGCCGAGGCTGACCTCTTGTGGAACGGGGGCATCGGCACGTACGTGAAGGCCAGCGAGGAGACGAACGCCGAGGTGGGGGACAGGAGCAACGACGCTCTGAGGGCCGACGCGAGAGAGTTGCGTTGCCGGGTGGTCGGGGAGGGAGGGAACCTCGGCTTTACGCAGCGGGGACGCATCGAGTATGCCCTGGGCGGCGGCAGGATCTACACGGACTCAATCGACAACTCGGCCGGGGTGGACTGCTCCGATCACGAGGTGAACATCAAGATCCTGCTAGACGCCATCGTCGAGAACGGCGACATGACCGAGAAACAGCGCAACGAGCTGCTCGCCGAGATGACGGAAGAGGTGGCCCAGCTCGTCCTACGCGACAACTACCAGCAGACCCAGGCCATCGATCAGGCCAAGGCCCTGGC
>JALZFP010000200.1 GCA_030861485.1 Actinomycetota bacterium
ACGCTGCGCTGCAGAAGGGTAGGTTCTTGGTGAAGAGAGCATCGCTGGTCGTGTCCTTCTGGGTAGTTTCGATAGTGCTTGTGTTCATGATCGACGCGGGCGCGAATCCCTACGACGCCACCGACGCTATCCTCCCGTTTGGGGCTTCACAATACGGCGAAGCTCCTCCGTACGGTGGAGTTCCCCAGCCCAGCGGAGCTCTCCAGTACGACGAAGTTCCGCA
The DNA here is from genome assembly GCA_030861485.1 of Actinomycetota bacterium. Taxonomy (GTDB): domain Bacteria; phylum Actinomycetota; class Rubrobacteria; order Rubrobacterales; family Rubrobacteraceae; genus Rubrobacter_F. The sequence goes on from JALZFP010000200.1 coordinate 224, forward strand.
GCAAGGTATCGCTGGTAGCCAGATCATGATGGCCTCCTACTACGGTTACTCGCACGCGGGGAACATGACCTCCAGCGGCATACCCTTTGATCCACACGGGTTCACAGCCGCTCACAAGACCATGCCGCTCGGCACGCCGCTGCTCGTAAGCTACGGTGGCAAGTCGATCGAGGTGGTTGTCAACGACAGGGGACCCTACGTAGACGGCATCGACCTCGATCTCTCCCAGGCCGCGGCCGAGGCGATAGGCTTAACCAGCCTCGGCGTCGCCCCGGTAGAGGTTACCGTTTTATAACCGACCACCGCTTCTTCCTACAGAACCTTCGGCAGGTATGACGGGCGGGACTCCTCGAAGGCTTCCAGGTCGTCCTCGTGCGTGAGCGTCAGGCTTATATCGTCGAGGCCTTCGAGGAGCCGCTGGCGGGTGAAGTCGTCTATCTCGAACGTCTCGAATACATCGGGGCCCGTGACGTTGCGCTCGAAGAGGTCTACGGTAATCACAGCCTCCGGATCCTCGCGCACGGCGTCGAGTAGCTTCTTTACCGCCGCTTCGGGCAGCTCCACGGCCAGCAGCCCTATCTTTGAGCAGTTGTTCTTAAAGATGTCGGCAAAGGAAGGGGCGATGATCGCGCCGAACCCGTAGTCCTGCAGGGCCCACGGCGCGTGCTCACGGCTGGAGCCGCTGCCGAAGTTCTCCCCCGCAAGGAGGACGACCGCCCCCTCATGCTCGGCCTTGTTCATCACGAAGTCCGGGGCTTCGCGCCAACCAGAGAAGAGGAACTGTCCGAAACCGGTCCGCTCGATGCGCTTGAGGGCGTCGCTCGGAACGATCTGGTCGGTGTCCACGTCGGAGTAGCCCAAAGGGAGCGCCTTCCCGGAGACGCGCTTTACCGGCTCCATTAGCCCGCCTCAAGCGGCACGCTGAGCTCCGAAGCCGAGGCGAAGCGTCCCATCACCGCCGTAGCAGCGGCGACGACCGGGCTTACAAGGTGCGTGCGTCCGCCCTTGCCCTGCCGGCCCTCGAAGTTGCGGTTCGAGGTGGAGGCGCAACGCTCACCCGGAGAGAGAATATCCGGGTTCATCCCGAGGCACATCGAGCAGCCGGCGTTGCGCCACTCGAAGCCGGCCTCCGTAAAGACCTCGGCCAGCCCCTCCTCCTCGGCCCGCTGTTTAACACGCATGGAGCCTGGCACCACGAGCGCCCTTATACCCTCCTTGACCTTGTGGCCTTTGAGGACGGCGGCGGCGGCGCGTAGGTCCTCGATGCGGGCGTTGGTGCAAGAGCCCAGGAAAACGGTGTCCACCTCAATCTCTCGTATCGGCGTCCCCGATTCAAGCGCCATGTACCTCAAAGCCCGCTCGTGCCCCTCGTTCTGAGGCTCGGGGACGACGTCGTCGAGCCCGACGGTCTGGGCCGGGGTTGTCCCCCAAGAGACGTACGGCACGAGGTCCTCGGCCTGGATGACGACCTCCTTGTCGAACTTCGCGCCCTCGTCGGTTCTCAAAGAACGCCACTCCTCGACAGCTCTCTCCCAGTCGTCGCCCTTGGGGGCGTATGGCTTGTCCTTCAGGTACTCGAAGGTCGTCTCGTCCGGGGCGATGAGGCCCGCGCGGGCGCCGCCCTCGATGGACATGTTGCAGACCGTCATCCGGCCCGCCATGTTCAGAGAGCGGATGGTCTCGCCGCGGTACTCGATCACGTGTCCCGTCGCGCCGCCCGCGCCGATGTCGCGGATGACGCGCAGGATGATATCCTTGGCCGTCACGCCGAGCGGCAGCTCACCGTTCACCTCGACGGAGTAGGTCTTCGCC
>JALZFP010000205.1 GCA_030861485.1 Actinomycetota bacterium
CGGTGGACCGGCTCTGTTCTATCTCTCGGCCTTTCACGGATACCTCCCGACCCTACCTTTGACATTTCATTACTGAATCAGCGCTGCGAGCTCGGGGGCTCATACCGTCTCCGGTGGTTACAAAATATCCAGGGTGTTCAAGGTGCAATCTACCCGTCCGTTCCATTACGTGATCGACGGTTATCTTACAACCCACGCCTCACGTGTAGATACAGGTGGCCGGAAACGGTCCTAGAAGTAACACAAAATTAACTTTGGCCCCGCGCGGGGCGGATATGTGCAGGAAACCATCTCCAAGAAAAAGAAATCTCTTAAAGAGAAGCCCTCAGCGAAGGTCCGGGACTACGAATCGCACGTGCTCGTCTGTACGGGCAGCGACTGCAAGAAGCGCGGCGCAAAAGAAACGAGGAAGGCTATAAAGAGCGAGATCCGCTTGGAGGGCATCCTCGGGGAGGTTCGCCTCGACACCGTTGATTGCCTCGGGTTTTGCAAGTACGGTCCCAACGCCATAATCTACGACGGGACGGACTCCAAAGGCACCTGGTACCTTGGCCTGGACGAGAGCGAGGCTCCAGAAGTGGTCGAGCACCACCTTAAGAGAGGCGCGTCCGTCGAGCGCCTCGCTGCGCGGCGGCACCCCGCAAAGCGAAAAAGCCCAAGAGGTAAGCCCCTCCTCAGGATTCGATCATGCGGCCTGCTGGGGGACGGTCCCTCCCTGTGGCGGCGCGACCTGCTGCGGCGGTACGGCCTCCTGCGGGGGTATAGGAGACCCTATGGGCTCCTGCGGCAAAACAGGCTCCTCTTGCGGTATGAGTTCCTGCTGGGGCGGGATCTCTTGCTGGGGCACGAGCTCCTGCTGGGGCACGAGCTCCTGCTGCTGAGGCGCCTCTTGCTTCTGGGTTTTCGGCACGGGCTCTTTCTCCCCTCGAGGTGCTTCGGCCCCCGGCGTAACCTCCGTAAGCTCGGCCTGGACGATGACCCGGTCTACATAGTCGGGGAGGGTGCAGGTCTGAAGCGTGACGATGTTCTTGCCCGAAATCGGCTCCGTCACGCTCCAATCAGTGGGCTCCGCAACGAAGCTGTTAAAGACCTCGTAGGTGTACTGGGTACCGTCGGAGTCGGTCAGGAACACCTCGTCGCCCTCCTTAAGCTGATCCAGGTCGTAGAACACAAGGAAGCTGTCCGTGCCCGGAAAGCCCATGCGGTGCCCGGCGATGTACACGTTTGCCTCCTCCTCCCACGGGAAGCCCGTGCCCTCGACGTGTTGGGCTCCAGCCTCTAGGGCGGTCTCATCGTCCCACGGGGTGCTGTAGACGTTCAGGTCCTGAACCCGCGCCATCTTGGGGACGGTGAGCTTCATCGTCGTGTCCTTGTCGGCAGAGTCGGCGAGCTTCTCTTCGCTCTCGTTCGCGGCGCCGGAGAGGGCCCTCAGCAATGCCGAGTCCTCGCTCAGAAGTGCGTACCCCACGAGGCCCAGGCCAGCGAGCACGACGAGCATGGCGAGCACGGAGGTAGTCCGTCGCGCCCCTCGCCTCTTCCGATACCTCCGGTACCGACGCGGCAACCGCCTCGACCGGTATACCTTCACGGCTCACCTTTCTTCCGACCTGGCCCGCCAGAGGGTAACACTAAAGCTACAAACCTATACATGATATATACGTTGAAGGTGACGTACAGGTTACAATAGGATCACCGATTTGTTGCAACTCTCTAGACTCGGTCTTGGCGCGGCCACCAGATGTGGTAGCGGCTTCTACGCAACAACACACCTCCATTTTTACTATAATTGATTTTTGCTTGTGTCACGCAGGGGGTGCCTCAGGGGGTGCCTAGAGGAGATTTCATGAAAGTAGGGGTACCTAAAGAGGTAGCAGAAGGCGAACGGCGAGTAGGGCTCGTACCCGAGACCGTCGGCAGGCTCGTCAAGGATGGTTTTGAGGTGCTCGTCGAGACCGGCGCCGGCCAGGACTACAACCTCGACGAAAATTATGAGGAGTCCGGGGCGAAGATAGCCTCGGAGGCCGGAGAGGTCTACGGGGAGGCCGACCTTATAGTCAAGGTCGCGAAGCCGACGGAGGAGGAGGTCGGGCAGATGCACGAGGGCCAGGTCGTCGTCTGCTTCCTGCACGGTCCCATCTTCCCGGAGGCGGTGGAGGCGCTCGCCGAGGCCGGGGTCACGGTCTTCTCCAACGAGGCAGTCCCACGCACGAGCGCGGCGCAGGCGATGGACGCGCTCTCCTCGATGGGCTCCATAGCCGGCTACAAGTGCGCGCTCATAGGGGCTAACACTTTAGGCAAGTACGTTCCGATGCTGACCACGGCCGCCGGGACCACGAAGGCGGCGAACGTCATGGTCTTCGGCGTCGCGGTCGCGGGGCTGCAGGCCATCTCTATCATGCACCAGCTCGGGGCAAACGTCTTCGCCTACGACATACGGCCTGAGACCAAGGAGCAGGCCGAGTCTCTGGGCGCCACCTTTATAGACTCCGAAGACGAGCGGGAGGACGAAGAAGAGGGAGAAGACGAGTACGAGGAGTACGAGCCCAAGGGCTTTAGCAAGCTAATGACGGCTCTGGGGTTCTATTCTTTTAGCGAGCCACCGAGGGACGAGTACATCGTGGAGGGCGAAGAAAAAGAGGAGGACTCCGAGGAGGACGAGGAGGACGAGGACGAGGGGTGGTCCGAAGAGAAGCTGGAGGAGGACCAGAAGCTCATCCGCGAGCGCATAAAGGAGATGGACCTCGTCATAACCACGGCGCTAGTGCCCGGTGCCGAGGCCCCGAAGCTGGTGGACAAGGACATGGTCGAGAGCATGAAGCCGGGCTCGGTCATCGTTGATCTGGCGGCCGAGAGCGGCGGCAACTGCGAGCTCACGGAGGCCGGCGAGACCGTCGAGCACGAGAACGTCAAGATCCTGGGTCCGCTGAACCTGCCCAGCCGGCTCCCCATCCACGCCAGCCAGCTCTACTCGCGCAACATGTACAGCCTCATAGACCATATCACCGAGGACGCAAACGCGGACGACGAAGATTCCGACGAGAAGAACCCGCAGCTAGAGTTGGACTTCGAGGACGAGATCATAGACGCCATGTGCATAGCCCACGACGGTGAGATCCGGCACGACAACATCCGCGAGGCCCTGGGGAGCGCCTCTGAAGAGAGCGAGGCCCGGTAATGCAAGAGCTCCTCGCGCAGCTAGCCATCTTCATCGTAGCCGCTTTTCTGGGGTGGGAACTGATCTCGCGCGTCCCGAACATGCTCCACACGCCGCTAATGAGCGCGACAAACGCGATCCACGGCATCGTCCTGGTGGGTGCGATCATCGTAATCGCCACCGCGAACGACCTGTTCACGATAGTCGTTGGCTTTATCGCTGTGGTCTTTGGGGCGATGAACGTGGTTGGCGGCTTCTGGGTTACCAACCGGATGCTCGGGATGTTCCGTCCACCAAAACCGAGAGTAAAGAAGAGGAAGGGGTAGCCCTTGCAGGTCGCAACCTTTCTGGCGTACCTTGCTGCGGCCGCGCTGTTCATAACAGGGATAAGGCGGCTGCGGACACCGGAGACGGCCCGCTCCGGCAACACCCTGGCCGCCGTGGGAATGGTTATAGCCCTCGTCGCAACGTTCTTGTTCATCGACATCGACGCAACCCTGGACTTGCCGCTGATCGCAGGTGGGGTACTTCTGGGTGGGGTTGTAGGCGCGATCTCGGCCCAGAGGGTGCCGATGACGGGTATGCCCCAACTCGTCGCCGCCTTCAACGGCGTCGGCGGCGGGTGTATAGCGCTCGTCGCGCTCTCGGAGTTCTATCAGGGCAGAGCAGAGACCTGGGTCGCCGCGCTCACGGGGCTCTTGACGATAATTATCGGGTCTATTAGCTTCTCGGGAAGCATCATAGCGTTTTGCAAGCTCCAGGAGATCGCCTTCACCGGCTCCGTCGTCTTTCCGCTACAACAGGTGGTAAACGCTCTTATCTTCCTGGGTATAATCCTCCTGAGCGCCAACGTTCTCGTAGACGGGGCGCTGGCGGAGGCCGTAGGAGTGCCGGTCCTCTCGCCGCTCGTCTCCCTATATATTCTCCTAGCCGCCTCGCTACTCTTGGGCGTCTTGTTCGTGATACCCATAGGCGGTGCGGACATGCCCATCGTCATCTCGCTCCTCAACGCCTTCACCGGCCTCGCCGCGGCGTTATCCGGATTCGTGCTTGAAAACTACGCTCTCCTCATCGGCGGTACGATCGTCGGCGCCTCGGGTACGATCCTCACACGCCAGATGAGCGGGGCATTAGGGCGTCCCTTGAGCAAGATCGTCTTCCAGGGCATCGTCGCCCAGGGGGGTGGCGACGAGGAGCAGGAGGAGAGGGAGGTCAACGACGTTTCGGCCGATGAAGCGGCCTCTTACCTTGCGGACGAGGCGGAAAAGGTCGTCTTCGTCCCCGGCTACGGCCTCGCCGTCGCCCAGGCCCAGAACGCGCTGTACGACCTGATGCAGACGCTCGAGTCGGAGGGCAAGGAGGTGAAGTTCGGGATCCACCCCGTCGCCGGACGCATGCCCGGGCACATGAACGTCCTCCTCACCGAGGCGGGGGTTCCCTACGAGAAGCTCTATGACCTCGAGGACATAAACCCCGAGTTCGAAGAGACCGACGCCGTCATAATCGTCGGCGCCAACGATGTCGTCAACCCGGCCGCCAAAGACGAAGAGCAGGACAGCCCCATAAGCGGTATGCCCATCCTGGAGGTCGAGAACGCGGAGAGGATCATCTTTGTAAAGCGTAGCTTGAGCCCCGGGTTCGCCGGCGTGGACAACCCCCTCTTCTATGACCAGGACAAGACCATGATGTACTTTACCGACGCCAAACAGGGCCTCGAAGACATCTCCGAAGCCCTAAAGAACGCGTAAAGAGCAAGGTTAGCGGTCGTCGCT
>JALZFP010000224.1 GCA_030861485.1 Actinomycetota bacterium
GACAACGCCTCCGAGAGCTTCACCGCCGAGGACACCACCTCGGAAGAAGGGGCCTTTCTTTTGTACACCTCCGGGACGACGAAGCATCCAAAGGGCGCCTTGCACACCCACGGCTACACGCACGCAAAGAGGATGCAGGCCCGGTACTGGTTGGATCTCCAGGAGGACGACAGGCTTTGGTGTACCGCCGCGAGCGGCTGGGCCAAGACCGTGTGGAACGTCTTTCTGGGGCCCTGGAGTTGGGGCGTGGAGATGTTCGTGCACGAGCCGGCCTTCGATCCCGTGGAGCGCTTGAACCTTATAGGGAAGTACGGGATTACGGTCCTCTGCCAGGCTCCGACCGAGTACCGGGTACTCGCCAACACCCCCGAACTCGAAAGTGCCGACCTCTCCTCCATCCGGCACGCGGCCTCGGCCGGGGAACCCCTGAACGCGCCGGTCATGGAGCGGTGGAAGGAGCTGCACGGGCTCACGATCTACGACGGCTACGGCCAGACGGAGAACACCCTGCTCGTCGGGAACTTCCCGGGTATGGAGGTTCGGCCCGGCTCGATGGGCAAGCCCTCCCCTGGCTGCGACGTACGAATACTCGACCCCGAAGGAAACGAGTGCCCCCCGGGCGAGCCGGGCGACATCGCGCTCTCCAGAGAGAACCCCGCACTCTTCAAAGAGTACTGGGAACAGCCCGACCAGACCGAGGCCGTTATGGAGAACGGCTACTACCTCACCGGCGACCGGGCGGTTCAGGACGAAGACGGTTACTTGTGGTTTATAGGCCGCTCAGACGACGTAATTCTCTCCGCCGGGTATCGCATAGGCCCGTTCGAGGTCGAGGACGTCCTTATAGGACACCCGGCGGTCGCCGAGAGCGCCGTGGTGGGCGTGCCCGACGAAGACCGGGGGAACGTGGTGAAGGCGTATGTGGTCCTCACCGCCGACTACGAGCCGGCCGAGGACCTGGTCAGGGAGATACAAAACTACTGCAAGAGCGAGACCGCCCCCTACAAGTACCCGCGCCAGATCGAGTTTATAGAAGAGCTACCCAAGACCGCGAGCGGCAAGATCCGCCGCGTCGAGCTGAGGCAACGCGAGGAGGCCAAGACGACGGGCTGACGCCGAAGGTGGCCGCAGACCCCCGGAGCCTCGCGGACGAGGACTTCTGCTACCTGACGACCGTCGGGAGGGTAAGCGGCAGGCCGCACGTGATCGAGATCTGGTTTGCCCTCGGAGACGAAAGCCACATCCTATATATGCTCGCCGGCGGCCGCGACCGCTCGGACTGGGTAAAGAACCTCCGCCGCAACCCCAAGGTTACGGTCCGCATCGCCGGCGAGAGCTTTGAGGGCCGGGCGCGCGTGGTAGAGAGGGACGAGGAAGATGCCCTGGCGCGCCGGCTCCTCGTCGAGAAGTACGAGCGCACTCCGGGCAGCCTCGCGGGCTGGCGACGCACCGCCCTGCCGGTTGCCGTGGATCTGGCGGTTTAACCCAGCCTCTCGCACCTTGCCAGGTCTTCGGGTTGGGGCTATTCTTCGAGAGGCAGGCCGAACCAGATGCTTCGGTACTCTGGGCACAAGCACGCTAACCGAACTCGTGGGAGCTACCCATGCAGGAACCGCAGGAGGCCACCGACACCACACCGACGAGGTCCGCCGATAATGGTTTGGGGGCGACACTTTTGCGGGCGGCGTGGCTTGCCATTCTCCTCGGCTTCGCAATGGAGGCCCTACTCCTGCTCTTTGCGGCCGGATTCGGGATCGTTCCCGGCCTCGGGTCGACGGTCTCGGACCTAGCCGGCAAGGTCACCTGGTCAACTCTTGTCTGCGCGGGACTTGCCCTCGGTACGGCTGCCTCGAAGGCTCGCGCGCCGCTGATGGGACTATTAGGGCTCTTAGCTGCTCCTCTCGCCTTCCACGCCTCCCGGGCGCTTCAGCAGGGGGTAGCCAAGACCCTCGAAGAAGTTGCCGCAGGGGCTTCCATCGGGAACCAAACCTTGATCTTTCTCGCCCTCTTTAAGGCCGTCGAGTACGGGTGCCTCGGTGTGATTATCGGTTGGGTAGGACGGCGTTCTTGGGGAGGGATGCTAGCACACGCAGCAGCGGGGCTTACCGTAGGGATATTCTTTGGTAGCGCAATCGTAAGCTTCACGTACTGGACAGCTCCAGAGCCCCTAGCTACCCCCGACCTGGTCTCCCGCAGCGCTAACGAGATACTCTTCCCCGTCGGCTGCTCTCTGGTACTCTTCGCCGCGACTGCTGTGGGGAAGCGAGCAGAGACTAACGGCTAGAATTTCAGAAGCGCCGCGAGCTGCGTTAGGCTGCTGGCCATTCTGGGGCCGTACCAGGTGAGAAGTTTGCCGTCTACGAGGTGGATCCTATCCTCCCGCGCCGCGGGGATGGCCAGCGCGTAGAACTCCGCCATATCCTCCGCAGAGAACGGATAGGGCTCGTCCGGCAGCAGTACGACCTCGGGCTTCAGCGCCTCCACCTCCTCCAGGCCAACGACCGGGTAGCGCGTAAAGCCACCGCAGACGTTCTCGCCACCGCAGGTCTCGAGGACGTCGTGCACGTAAGTATCCGACCCTACACCCATGTATGGCCCTTTCCAGA
>JALZFP010000153.1 GCA_030861485.1 Actinomycetota bacterium
CCGTTGCCCACAGCAAAGCCGAGTACGATGGCCAGCCAGATCACGACGGCCACACCGGTGTCCAAGAGCCAGAAGAACGGGAAGGCCAGGAGCACCAACAAGCCCGCGCCGAACATGTACACCGGTCTCCTTCCTACGCGATCGGAGAGCGCACCATAGACCGGGGAGATAAAGAACTGCACCGCCGCGGCGATCATGACCCCGGTGTAGGCCACGCTGCTGGACAACCCCACCTGCTGGGTGACGTAGGAGAGCACAAAGACGCTGAAGATGTATCCGCAGGCGTTCTCGGAGACACGCATACCTATGACCAGCAGTATGCTCTTTGGGTAGGTGCGCACCGCGTCCACGAGGGGCATCCGGGCCTCGGCGCCGGCCTCCTTCATCCGATCGAACGCCGGCGTCTCCGCTATCCTCAGCCTGATGAACAACCCCACCCCTATCAGGATGGCGCTCAGCAGGAAGGGGATGCGCCAGCCCCACGCGAGGAACTGCTCCTCGGGGAGCGCGGACATCGCGGCGAAGCTTCCTGCGGCGAGCAGGTTACCCGCCGAAGATCCCATCTGTGGCCAGCTGCCGAAGAAGCCGCGTCTGCCGTGGGGGGCGTGCTCCACAACTAGCAGGGCCGCCCCGCCCCACTCGCCACCGACCCCTATACCCTGGAGGATCCGCAGTATGATGAGCAGTATCGGGGCCAGGATCCCGACAGATTGGTAGGTCGGCAAAACGCCTATCAGAAAGGTCGCGACGCCCATAATCAAGAGCGTCAGCACCAGTATGCTCTTGCGGCCGAGCTTGTCGCCGTAGTGTCCGAAGATTATTCCCCCTACGGGTCGAAAGAAGAAGCCTACTCCGAATGTGGCAAAGGCCACCAGCGTGCCAGCGAGCGGCACCTCGCTCGGAAAGAACAGCTGGTTGAAGACCACGGCAGCCGCCAGCCCGTAAAGGAAGAAGTCGTACCACTCGATCATGGCCCCCATAAAGGCCGCAACGCCTACCTGCCTGATCGAGGTTACCTGCCCCAGGTCTTCACCGCCGATGTTTCTCGCTGTGCTCAAGTTTCAACTCCTCCCTATTATCCTGCCCGCCCTCGCTCCCCGGTGGGCCCCGGCCTCAACCACCACCGTCCCGTTGACCAGTACGAGCGAGATCCCCTCCGGGAAGCGTTTGGGGTCGTCGTAGGTGGCCCTGTCCGAGATCTCAGCTGGGTCGAATACGACCAGGTCCGCGGCGTACCCCGGCGCGAGGATGCCGCGCTTGCCCAGCTTAAACCTTTGGGCCGGGAAAGAGGTCATCTTCCTGACCGCCTCCTCGAGGCTCAGCAGTCTCTTCTCCCGCACGTGGGTGGCAAGGACGTGCGGGAAGGTGCCATAGAGGCGGGGGTGAGGCTTTTCGGCCTCATCGTGGAGGCTGTCGGAGGCGATCAGGGAGCGGTCCCACCTTACCACCTGCTCCACGTCGGTTTGAGCCATGTGGAAGAGCACAATGGAGACCCCCCCGTCCTGCTCCAGGAGCAGGTCCATCATGCAGTCCGCGGGGTCTACCCCCCTCGACTGGCTTATCTCGGCAACGTGATTGCCCTCCAGGGTCGCTCCGTCGTAGTCCACACTCACTGAGGAGATGTAGACTCTATCCCACCCCGTGGAGGCCATGAGATTGTCCCAGCCATCGTGCTCACGCCTCAGCTCTTCCTTTATCCTCCTCCGGAGGTCCGGGTCTTTTAGCCTCTCTAGGGTTCGGGTAACCCCCCCCTCTAGCGCCCATGGTGGAAGCAGTGATGTCATGGTAGTGGACCCCGCGGTGTACGGGTAAACATCGCAGCTGACGTCGAGCCCTTCGGACCGCGCGTCTTCCATGAGCTCCATCGCTTCCGTTACGCTACCCCAGTTGCCGCTGCCCGCCGCCTTAAGGTGGCTAATCTGGAGTGGAACCCCGCACTCTCTGGCGATCCCGACGACCTCTTCTATAGATGGGAGCAGGCTGTGGCCCTCACCCCTGATGTGGGCGGATAGCAGTGCGTCGTACTTCGGTAGTACAGAGCACAGCTCTACCAGTTCCTCGCTGGAGGTGTAGCTGCCGGGGGCGTACATAAGGCCCAGAGACAGACCTATAGCCCCGGCCTGAAGGCTCTCTTCGAGCATGCCCTTCATCCGGGCCAGCTCCTCGGCCGAAGCTGGCCTGTTTTCAAAGCCCATCTCGGCTATCCGTAGCGTACCGTGCCCGACGTACGTGGCGACGTTCTCCGAGGGCTCTGCCTCGCGCAGGGCGTTTACGTACTGCGCGACCGACTCCCACGACCAATCCCGCCCTGTAGGACCCAAGACCGGTTCTACATAGCTTCTGAGCAGGTCCAGGTTCGGCTTCGATACAGGAGCCGGCGTCATCCCGCAGTTTCCTAGCACCTCGGTAGTGACCCCTTGTTGGAGCTTGATCTCGCTGAGAGGCTTCTCGAGGATCATTAGGTCCGAGTGGGTGTGGCCGTCTATAAAGCCCGGAGAGACAATTCCACCACCCGCGTCGAGGGTCTCTCGGCTTCTCCCTTGCACCCTCCCGACCTCAGCTATGCGGCCGTCCTTGATCCCCACGTCGCCGTAAAACCAGGGATTGCCGGTTCCGTCCACGACCCGCCCGTTCGTCACCCTCAGATCCAACACGCGCGCCCCTACTCCAGCTTTCCACGGGCCGCGACTACGACCCGTTCAGTAGCACCGGACTCGTCCACGAAGTCAACCTCGTCGTGGAGGTTTACCGTGCTGCAAACGTGGTTGGGTATGATCTGGAGGGTATCCCCTACTTTTAGAGCATCACCAGCCGTTACCCGAAGCATCCCGTGTTCCTCTGTCAGCCTCTCCAGAACCGCGTGCGGGTACCCTACGACGTGCCCGAACCCCTTGAGGTTCAGCGGCTCCCTGTCCGGTGGCACGTCGGTGGCGAAAGTCTTGCTGCCGCCATCCACTATTGCCAGGTCTTTGGACGGCCGGCTAACGACGGTCACCGCAACGGTGGCGGCGCATTCTTCAAACGAGCAAGCACCCAACCGCACCTGCATCCTGTCGTAGAAGATGTAGGTACCCGGCCGAATCTCCGTCACCCCCTCTACCTCTCCGGCGAAGGCTGCCGTGGGTGTGGACCCCAGGCTCACGTCCTCTATCTTTATCCCTCTCTCCCGAATCCTGTTGGCCAAAGAGACCATCAGTTCTCCCTCTTGCAGGCCCGCCCTTTTCAGATCCAGGGTGGGCGAACCATCCTCCAGAACGGCCCCGCGGTAGGTGTAGATCCCGGACAGGTTTAAATTCTTTAGCGTTGCTATTTTGAAGGCGAGCTCCGCAGCCTCGCTACGAATCACCCCGGTCCTCTTGAGCCCCGTGTCGACCTCCAGCCTAGCGTCGATCGTATGGCCGGCCGAGGCCGCCAGCTCCGAAAGCCTGCGGGCGCCCTCAAGGCTGTCCACCCCGACGGTGAGATTGATACCCTCACACAGGCGGAGCGCCCGCTCTATCTTCGAGTCCGTCACGAGAGGATAAGCGATGAAGATGTCCCGTATACCGTCCCCGGCCATGACTTCGGCCTCAGAGACCTTGGCCACCGTGATCCCGGCAGCCCCCGCCTCCAGCTGTTCCCTAGCAAGCTTGGGGATCTTGTGCGTCTTGACGTGGGGTCGCAACCTCACCCCTAGCTCCCTCGCTAGGTCGGACATCTTCTCGATGTTGTTTTTCATCCTTAAGACATCAATTAAGAGATGCGGTGTCTCCACCATCTTCCCCTGTTCTCCGACACCTCGTACACCACGTAGCATTGTAGTGGCTCGGCGCTCTCGGTGCGTGTCGGCTGCCTCTCTGGGAGAGGAGATCTCCACGTGCTCACCGTCGCGGGCGAGCACCTTGCGCAGCTCGATGTTGGTGAACTCGTTCCCGATGGAGATCTGTCCATCGTTGATTCCTCTAGCCATACCTCCCCCTTAGAGGAAAGGTCATGGCCAAGTCGTAGCCCGCAGCTGCAGCTAAGAATTCACGTGGCAGACCGACGCTCGTCTGCAGCACGCCCGCAACGTACCTTCGTTCTCGCACTGCTTAGCAGGGCATGAAACCTGAACCCGGTCGTAGTACCTTTGTTATTCGGCAACGGTGTCTTTGTCCCTCTCGAACTCCTCAACCTTCTCCTGAGGAGCGTCGAGAGCTGCCAGCTCTATTTCGGGCCCTGAATCCACATCGTTCGGCTTCGTTCTACTGTGGAGCGTGCACTCTGCTCCCCTACCTCTCCAACGCTCCTTTACTTAAAGGAGCGAAGCTAACCCTCCTCTTTTGGCATTGCCCAACTCTCGGTAACTTAGCTTCTGGCGTACCTGTTTTCGGCTGCGGGAAGATCCCAGTGCTCTCTTTAGGCGTATGTCCCAATCAACGGTGGGCCTTTTTCCCATTCGAAGATGAGGCTTTTAGCCGATGTGCTGCCGCCTGGCGGCTGCCATGATCAGGATACAAGGAAAACATGGAGGTTGTAGTTATGAACGTAGCGCAACAAACCGCCGAAACCAACTCGGCGGCGCACCACGCTAGAGCCGGGTTGGGAAGCACACTCTTTCGCGTCGCGTGGCTCGCCATCCTCCTGGGCTTCGCGATGGAGGCCCTGCTTCTGCTCTTCACGGCCGGGTTCGAGATCCTTCCCGGCTTGGGGCCTATGGTCGCGGAGCTGATCGGCAAGGTCTCCTGGTCGGCGATCGTCTGCGCGGGACTTGCCCTCGGGACGGCCGCCTCGAAGGCCCGCGCGCCATTCATGGGACTTCTGGGGTTCCTCTTTGCCCCCCTCGCCTTCCACATTTCTCGCACCCTTCAGCAGGGAGTAGCCAAGACTCTCGAAGTTGCTGCTGCGGGCGCTCCCGTAGGCAGCTACATCTTGATACTACTGGCCCTCCTCAAGGCGATCGAGTACGGGTGCCTCGGTGTGATTATCGGCTGGGTCGGACGACGACCGTGGGGAGGGGCACTGGCACACGTAGCAGTGGGACTTGCCGTGGGGATACTCTTCGGCGGGGCGATCGTA
>JALZFP010000154.1 GCA_030861485.1 Actinomycetota bacterium
GGGGTAGCCGCCGGGGGCAATTCCACGGCCCCGGTTCCGCCCAACCCAGGCGTGCAGGGGAGAGTACACTAAGGAGGCCGTCCGGCGGTATCTCCCCCTCCACTACCGGGCGGTAGTTTATTTTGGCGAACTGAGGAGGGGGAGGATGGACACGCAGCCGTCATCGGAGCCGCGGTTAGAGCGCTCGGTCGAGGCTTCGGGTCAGATCGTGCTCGAGTGCTCTGGGTGTGGGGAGGGGATGTTCCTCCTCGGCCTCGAAGAGGATTGGCGAAAGGAACACAGAGATTCCTTCGGGTGCGCGTGCGGCAAGACGGTTATCCTCGCCGACCGGGTCGATGGGACAGCTTATGCCGTCAAGGCGTTACTGAAGGGTAGCAGCAAGTCTCGCCCCGGGGGTGGGCGAGACTAGTCGGCGCGGCCGACACAAAACTCCACCTCAACGGGGACGTTTGTCATCCCCTTCCTGAGACCCTATAACTTTGTCTAACTGGTGCCCGGTTCTGGCTAGGGATTCACCGTGACGGTTGCTGGGACGGACTCTACCGGCGCGAACCCGCCGCCCGCTTGCGCGGTATTCGTCACGGTGCCGGGGACGGTCGGGATCGCTACGACCTCGACCTTAACTGAGCCACCAGTGGGGATCACGCCCAGCGTGCAGTCGAAGAGGTTGCCGCCGTGGTGGGGCGGACCGCAGTAGCCCTGGCCAGGTGTCGCTGAGACGAACGTCATACTCGGTGGAAAGAAGTCCTTGAACCCCACGTGCTGGGGCGGGGAGTTGTTCGTCACCACGATCGTAAAGGTAACCGGACGCCCCACGGTAGCAGGGTCGGGAGCGGCCTCATGGGTAACGCTTATATCTTCACTCTGTGCTTGGTTACCCCTCGTAGCCTCCTCTGAAGAGGCGTTTGCCCGCTCTGCTTTTTGAGGCTCTATCGTGTCTCTGATGGGTTCCGATTCGGTCTCAGTGGAGGCTGCCGTCGTCGTAGCGGTGGTCACTTCGGCCGTAGCCTCGGCGCGATCGTTGGTCTTCTCGGTTGTGCCCTCCCCGGTGGCGCTCGTCTCTCCGGCCTCCTCTTGTCCTGCACAGGCTGCCATGAACACGGAGACCACCGTCATGGCTACCCACGGCGCCAGACCTTTCATCGAGTATCCCCCTCTCTTGCTCCGAGCAGCATAGCATCTTCTCTAGACTTCAAGCTACTTTCTGAGAAGCCACTCGCGATAAGAGCGCAAGGGGGCCTAGCGGGAGAGGCGACGGAGCGCGAGAGCCGGCTCTCCAAAGACACCGGCCCTGCTCTTGTACGAGGCTCGACTGACTCTACTGCCCTCCCACCTTTTCTTCCACCTGCTGCTGTACCTCTTTCGCCTCTTGTTCTATCTTTTGCTGCGCTTCCTGTGCTTCCTGTTCTATCTGAGTTCGCTCTTCCTGCACCTGCTCTTCTATCTGAGTTCGCCCCTGCTGCACCTCTTCTTCTACCCGCTGTTGTACCTCCTCCTCGATCGGACCTGCGCACGCCGTTGTGCCGGACGCCAGTATGAAAGCGGCCACAACGAGAGTGGCGAATCTTTTCACGTTTTCTCCTCCTCGTTTGCCCAACGGGAACGCAAGTCTATACGAGCGGTAAGACAGAAGGGTTGCGGCCGGCCCTCCGGCGAAACTAGGCTTCCTGCCCTTTCTCCTGCCGGACGAAACTTTTGCGTGCAACTAGTCGTACTAGATTATCAGGCCGAGCCGGCTCAGATTACCCCCACTCCCATGGTAGAAAATTACGATAGGCTCAAGACTTTCGGGGTAGAAAGGTTGCGAGTTTTCAAGGGAGTAAAGGAGCGAAGATGGCGAGTACTGGCAAGGAACTTCTAGGCGAGCGCTACAAGGACGAACACCTGACCTATGAGGAGATAAGGGAGCTCGGCCTGAAGGTCGTAACCGAGAAGGGCGAGACTGTGCCCACAGACGAGCTGCAGGGCAAGATCTTTCGCATAGCCGACAAGGACGATGCCAGCGGCTACGTGGTAAGCCCTACGGAGAGCACGGGCACGGCTACGGTCCTTTGTTACCTGCAGGCATCGTAGTCGACAGCGTTTCGCAACCGCAAGAACGAGGTCGCATGTCCTACGTAGAAAGAAGAACAGCTGCTTGACAACAAGGAACACTTCTCCGACTCTAAAGGTAGATCTCGAGGTCTGAGTCTCCCAAGATAAAGTGCGCCGGACTCGGGTCAAACTCTAGTCTCATTTGGGCTAACCCGTCAGGATGAGAGGGCTGTAAGCTAATGCGCGGGTGTCGTACCCCATTTTTACCAAACAAAGCCATTTTCAGAGGCCTTCCTCTGAGACGCTAGAGACGTTCGCGCCTAGGGCCACGGGTGGTGGGACGTTGCCCTCGGTCCGGCGGGCGGCTTGGAGACGCTGAAGCTCGTGCAAGGTGATCCTTCCCACAGGAGATGGCATAGGGTTTGGGCAGGCGAAGGCGGCCGGGATGTGTGCCCACGGCGCGCCAAACACGCTTCCCCTGCCGACGCCCCTGCTGTGGGGGTAAAATTGTCTCTGGCTCGGCTTCCAGCAAAATAGGGACGGCGGAGTTGAGATCGGAGCTGCGTCCGGTAGAGCAGAGAAAGGGGTGGAGCCATGACAGATACGAAGTTTGTGTGCTCTGTGTGTAGGAACGTGTTCTCGGAACATCGGGCGAACGCGAACCCCATCGACCCCGAGGAAGACCAGATCCGGTGCCCGAACTGCGGCTCGTACCACATAGAGCCAGACCACTTCGACCCGGACGAACCGGTCGAGAACCCGTTCGAAGAGACCGAGGAAGGGTATACCGCGTAGCCCAAAACTCTCAGCGGCCCGGACTGCGGTGGTCCGGGCACATATATGCGTGGTTTTCCGGGTATGAAACCGGCCTTATATGATCCAGGAACCCCACTTCGGAACCGAGGCGAGCAAGGTCTATGGCGAAGCCCTTGAGGCTTTGGACCGCTCGGGTATTCGCTACATGCTCGGCGGAGCCCTGGCCTTGAACGCCTATACAGGCATCTGGCGTGATACCAAGGACCTTGACGTGTTCGTGCCCAAAGAGCTCGTGCCGCGGGTCCTAGAGACGTTGCAGGAGGCGGGCTTCGAGACGGGGGTCGAGGACCCCCTTTGGCTAGCCAAGGCGTGGAGAGGGGACTTCTTCGCGGACGTTATTCATGCCACCCACAACGGCACCGGCCCCGTTAAAGAGTCCTGGTTTGCATACGCGGAGGAAATCTTCGTGCTTGGACGACGCGTGCTCGTTGTCCCGGTCGAGGAGACGATACTCTCCAAGATTTTCGTGCTCGCGAAGGACCGCTGCGACGTGGACGACGTGCTCCATCTCATCTTCGCTACCCGTGGCGACCTCGACTGGGAGCGCATCCTCGCCAAGATCGGTGACCACTGGGAACTCCTTCTCGCCTACCTCCACCTCTTCCGCTATGTGTACCCGAGCCACACCCGCTACCTGCCCCGCGGGGTCCTGGAGATCCTCGGGCAGCGCTACGAGAGGGAGGATGCTACTCAGGGCCTACGCTTCCGCGGGACAATGCTCGACGAGTCTTGTTTCGCCGTGGACGTGGAGGAGTGGGGCCTGCCCGACGAGCGCGCGTCCATCAGAAAGGCGCGGCTTTCGGACGAGGAGGGGGGATAAGACAGCCATGAAGATCGCGGCTACCGCCGACCTCCACGCCCGCACGGGGGATATCGAGCGCCTCCGCGCTCTCGCAGAGGGGGCTACGCTAGAGGCCGACGTACTCGTGATGGGGGGGGACCTCACAGATCTGGGACAAAGCAAGCAAGCCCAAGTGCTCCTCGAAGCTTTGGGCTCTTGTTCTATTCCCGTCATCGCCACTTTAGGGAACCACGATCACGAGAGCGGCGACGCGGCGGCTCTCTCTCACCTCTTTATAGAGTCCGGCATCCACCTTCTGGATCGTACGAGCGTCTCTATCAACGGCGTGGGCTTCTCAGGGGTGAAGGGCTTCTGCGGTGGCTTCGAAGGGAACCTGGCTAACTCCTTCGGGGAGGATCTATTTAAGGCCTGGGTGCAGGAGGGCTTCTATGATGCGGAGGCCCTCAAGGAGGAGCTCCGGGGGCTGGAGACGGAGCGGCGCGTGGCCGTTCTCCACTACTCGCCCATCCGCGCTACCGTCGAGGGTGAGTCGCCGGAGATCTACCCCTTCCTCGGCACGAGCCACCTGGCTCGCGCCCTCGATGAGGGGGGCGCTACCGTCGCCCTTCACGGCCACGCGCACAACGGGAGCTTCAAAGGAGAGACTCCGGGTGGCGTCCCGGTCCTTAACGTGAGCGTACCTGTCCTTCAATACGAGGGGTTTAAAAAGCCCTACTACGTCTTTGAAGTTTAGAGCGTTGGGGACGCTCACGTGAACGTCGAGGAGCGAAGGGTCGAGGTCCAGGGGCTACCCACCCGCTATCTGGTGGCGGGGGGAGGTCCGCCGCTGGTGCTGCTGCACGCTCTAGGCGAGAGCGCCCTAGATTGGCGGTGGGTGCTCCCCGCCCTCACGCGCACGTACAGTGTTTACGCGCCAGACGTGCCGGGCTTCGGTGACAGCGCGAAGCCCCTTGTCGACTACTCGCCCACCTTCTTTGCGCGCTTTATCTCCGGTTATCTCGACGCTTTAGGGCTTGAGCGCGCCGCGGTGGCAGGCAACTCACTGGGTGGCCTTGTCGCCTTGCGCCTGGCGCTCTCCGAACCGGAGCGGGTGAGCGCTCTGGGCCTGATCGACAGCGCCGGCCTCGGGCGTACAGTTACCTACGCCCTGCGGGCGCCGACCCTGCCCGGGTACGGCGAGCTGACGATAGCCTGGAGCAGAACGCCGCCCGGCGCAACCCAACGGGCCTGGATGCGGACACCTCTTCTCTTCGCGCACCCCGGCTCTGTCCCTCCCGAGTGGATAAAAGAGCAGTACCGACTGGCGCAACAACCGGGCTTTCTAGAGGCGGCGCTGGCCGCGCTGCGCGCTCAGGTCGACCTCAGAGGACAGCGCGAGGTGCTATTGGACCGGCTCTCTGGTCTGGAGATGCCTACGCTCGTGGTCTGGGGAGTCTCCGATCGGGTATTCCCCGTATCCCAGGCACGAGAGGCCACCGCCTGCCTCAGAGAGGGCTCCCTCGCGCTTATACCTGCCTGCGGTCACCTGCCCCACGTCGAGCGCCCTGACCGCTTTGTGGGCGCCCTCGGCCGGTTCCTTGGTGAACAGTCTAAAGATTAAAGAAGGGCGTCGCGTTCTCTAGCATCGTGGTAGGAGACGGTCCTTTCCGGGAGGAGCTAACGACCCTTACCAGGCATCTAGCCCTGGAGCAGCGGATCCACTTTCTCGGGTGTAGGCCGGACGCTCGGGCGCTCATCGAGCTACTCGACGTGCTCGTGGTTACCCTCGTTTACCGAGGGTTCGCCGCTGATCGTCCTCGAAACGATGGCGGCCAGTGTTCCCGTCGTAGTCAGCGCCGTCGGTAGCATTCCCGACCAGGTACGGCACGGTAAGTAGGGGCTCCTTGTCCCGCCCGGCGCTCCGGGGGTGTTAGGTGCCGCGCTACTCAGGTTGTTGCGGGATCCCGCCTACGCCCGCTCTCTGTGCAGGAGGCGGGCCGGGAGTGGGCGGCCTCCGAGTTTAGCTACGCGACCATGTTGCAGAGGATCGAGCCCGACTACCGCGCCGCGCTCGGCCAGCCTCCTGCACAGAGCATAACCTCCAAAGAGCTGGAGATCCCCATTGCTCGCTGAGCGGTCTCTTAGGCGGGGCCGCTCGCGTCCGGGTTCGCTACGTACTTCTCCTCTGTGTCCTCTGTCCAGGAGCTGTTCTGCTCGTAGCCGAGAAGGACCAACTCTTTACCGGCGTACCGATCGAACGTCTCCCGCGCCCCCTTACTGAACTGGTTGCGCCAGTCTCCGACCACGCCCTTGCGCAGGAAGCTCCTCCTGTCCTCCTCGCCGGGTCGCCGGCCGGCCTGGCGCTGGAAGGAGAACTCCTCCACTATCGCGCTCGCCTTCTCGGGGCGTAGATGTGACCCGGTCAGCTCCAGGACGATCCTCTGCAGCCCGCCGACGGTCTCCCGGCGCAGGTCCTCGTA
>JALZFP010000303.1 GCA_030861485.1 Actinomycetota bacterium
CTCGAGCCCAATGGGGTCGTCCTCTCGAATAAAGCCATCGGCTCCTCCTATCGGGTCGGCGATCGGGTGCTCGCCGAGCTTATCGATGTTCTGCCGCTGATGCAGCGGGCGGAGTTGAGGGTGGTGAAGCGGCTGTGAGGAGCGGTAACAGGGTATTCGCGCAGAACAAGAAGGCGTTGCATGACTTCGACATCGAGGAGACCTACGAGGCCGGCATCCAACTGACCGGGCCCGAGGTCAAGTCCATTCGGGAGGGCCGGGCGAACCTGAAGGAGAGCTACGCGCGGGTGAGGTACGGAGAGGTCTTTCTCATTGGGGCGCATGTCTCCCCCTATGAGAACGCGACCCACCGTCAGCAGCTCCCGACCCGCGACCGCAAGCTGCTCTTGCACAGGAGGGAGATCGCTCGTCTTACCGGCAAGAGCCAGGAGGATGGCAAGACGCTCATCCCCCTGAGGCTCTACCAGAAGAACGGCAACGTAAAGTTAGAGCTCGCCGTTGCCAGCCGCAAAAAGCAGTACGATAAGCGGCGCGAGATCGCCAAAAAGACCGCCGAGCGCGAGATCGAACGCGTCATGAAAGAGCGCCTTAGGGGCTAGCGAAGCTTTGAATCGGCTCCCGAAATGGTAAAATATACCGGTCATGGGGGCGTACCGGCTTCGACGGGAGCGGTCAGCGTCTCGTGAGACGAGCCGAGTTTGCTGGAGACTCGTTAAACGCCGGCAACCAACAATACACGCCGACAATGAGTTAGCGCTAGCCGCTTAAAGAAAAGTGGCTCATCGGTCCGGGAGGCCCACGACCCGGGTACCGGTGTCATTGAGTGGGCTTACCCTCTGGGACCTGGCCCGGGGCCTTGGAGGGAACACTTAAAGGGCTAGCCTCTCGGCGGCGCCCCGGTCCGTCGAGGTAGGCGAAACTAAAACTGGGAGCTACGCTCGTAGAATCTCACGGACGGCGCGCTCGCGGACGCGGGTTCGAATCCCGCCGCCTCCACTACTTGCGGTCCGCCTAAGGAGCGGGCCGTTCCTGTTTCTAGCTGTTTCGTCTCTCATGCACTAAGCTGTATGCAAAACGTATATAATGCGAACCCGTGAGTGATCCTCGACCCATAGGCGTCTTTGACTCGGGGGTAGGCGGGCTTACGGTGCTCGCTGAGGTCCGGGACCGGTTGCCTTACGAGCATACGATCTACTTCGGTGATACCGCCCGGGTGCCATATGGGGTGCGCGACCTCGCGGAGGTGCGGTGGTTCGCGTTCGAGATCATAAACTATCTCGTCAGCCTTGACGTGAAGCTCGTGATCATCGCGTGCAATACGGCCACCGCGGCGGCGATCAAGACCGCCCAGATGTCGTTCGAGGTCCCGATTGTGGGTGTGATAGAGCCTGGCGCCCGCGCCGCTGTGCTGGAAACCCGCAATCGGCGCGTGGGGGTATTGGCTACCGAGGCCACGGTCGAGAGCCGCGCCTACGCGAAGGCCGTTCACCTCATGGACGCCGGCATCGATGTCTACGAGCAAGCCTGTCCCGAGTTCGTGCCGCTCATAGAGCGCGGCATAGTGGACGGACCGGAGCTGGAGAAGGTCGCCCACGGGTATCTCGACCCCCTTAAGGAGCGAGGGGTGGACGCGGTCATATTGGGGTGCACACACTACCCCCTGATCTCCGCGCCTATTAACCGCATCTTGGGGCCAGAGGTGCGACTGATCTCCTCCGCGGGACAGACCGCCCTAGAGGTGGGCCGCATCCTCTCTAGGAGAGGTTACCTCAGGCGCCCCAAGCACCCCGAAGATGAAGGTCGGTCGGCCTACGTGTGCAGCGCAGACCCTGAGGAGTTCGCAGCGCTGGGGAGCCGTTTCCTCGAAGAGGAGATAGAGGCTGCCGCCCCCGCCCCCGTTTTCTAGACTATTCCCGTCCTCTGGTATACTCACCGATGGCCTAGTGTACGGGGCGTGGCGCAGCCCGGTAGCGCACCTGCTTTGGGAGCAGGGGGTCGGAGGTTCAAATCCTCTCGCCCCGACTACCATAAGGCCGGCGTGCGGGTGTAGCTCAATGGTAGAGCTCCAGCCTTCCAAGCTGGCGATGGGGGTTCGATTCCCCTCACCCGCTCCAGGGACTCTGACC
>JALZFP010000305.1 GCA_030861485.1 Actinomycetota bacterium
CTCCCCGAGCATTACGAGACTCTCCCCCTGAAGGACCTGCCGGATCCGGGCGGCGTCGTGCCATATATGTACCGTGCCCTGGAGCACGGCATCGCAAGCTCCATCTGGGAGTACCTGAACATCGACGGCCGCTACGACAACGTAGAGGTTCCCACCCTCCACATTGGCTGCTGGTACGACATCTTCCTGGGAGAGACCCTGAGGCAGTACGAGGCGATGAAGGAGCTTGCGGCGGAGAGAGGCACGAGACCCCCGCGACTCCTCATCGGCCCCTGGAGCCATGGCACCACCTTCCCGAAGATGGTCGGCGGCCTCGACTTTGGCCTCGCCTCCTCCGGTCTGTTCCTCAACTGCAAGGGCGACGTCACCGACTATCACCTCCGCTGGTTCGACGCCACCCTCAAAGGCGACGAGGGCGCTCTGGAGAGAGACCCCCCGGTAGAGGTCTTCGTGATGGGCGAGAATCGCTGGCGCGGCTACAAGGAGTGGCCCGTCCCCGGCTCGCGTGAAGAGAGGTGGCACCTGCACGCGGGGGGTGTACTCTCGCGTGAGGAGCCTGAGGGTGGCCCGCCCAACGAGTACGACTACGACCCCAAAGAGCCCGTACCGACCATCGGCGGGGCACTCTTGATGCCCGAGGTCTATGAGGCGGGGCCCGTGGATCAGCGGCCTATCGAGGACCGGTCGGACGTGCTCGTGTACACGAGTGAGGAGCTTGCGGAGAACCACACGGCCATAGGCCCGGTATACGTCACCCTATATGCGGCATCCTCGGCGCCGGACACAGACTTCGTGGCGCGGCTCGTGGACGTGTATCCAGATGGGCAGGCGATGGTGGTAACGGACGGGATCATCCGTGCCAGCGCCCGCGAGAGCTACCCGGCCCCTGGCACGATAAAGCCTGCCCAGCCGACGCTCATAGAGCCCGGCGAGGTGTACGAGTACGTAATAGACCTGTGGGCGAGCGGCATTACCTTTCTTAAAGGACACCGCCTCCGGGTGGAGATGACTTCGAGCTCCTTCCCTCGCTGGGACCGCAACCTCAACACCGGCGAGGACACCAAAGACTCGTCCCGATCAGAGGTAGCCAACCAGCGAGTATTCCACGATCCCGAACGCCCGAGCAACATCACCCTTACCGTCGTCGAGAGCTAGGGGGTAATCATGAAATCGCCGTACACTGCATCGGCGAGGGCCGCAAAGGACATCCGCCGCCGGAGCGTCGTGAGGACCCGGAACCCGTGAGCTTCAAGACCCCGGATCTCTGCGACGAGTTCGAAGGGTCGGTGCGGGTGGCCGAGCCCCTGTTCCGCAACTTCGGCGGCGCCGGATCTTTCCACGGGCCGATAGCGACCGTCAAGGTATTCGAGGACAACGTGCTCGTCCGCGAGGCACTGGAGGCCGACGGGCAGCGCCGGGTGCTGGTCGTGGACGGTGAAGGATCCACGCGGTGTGCCCTGCTGGGAGACCAGCTTGCGCGGTTCGCTTACGAAAACGACTGGGCCGGGGTAGTAATCAACGGGTGCATCCGCGACTCGGAGGAGATCTCCAAGATCACGGTCGGGGTGAAGGCTCTGCACACCGTCCCCAGGCGGAGCGCCAAGAAAGGCCTCGGGGAGCGTGACGTGCCGGTGAGTTTCGCCGGGATCACCTTCGCCCCCGGAAACTACCTCTACGCCGACGCGGATGGGGTTATCGTTGCGGACCGGGACCTGTTGTCTTAGCCTCCCCCGTGGCCCGCTGGCCCGTCCCAACCACACCGCCGGATAGAGTATGATCACAGGATTACAAATGATCTCATAGTCAGGAGAAGAGCGTGAAAGAGCCTGTGATAGTCGAAGCCGTCCGCACCCCGTTCGGTCACCGCGGCGGCGCCTTCCGCGAGGTGCGGCCCGACGCCCTGCTCGCCCGCGTCCTCGCGGGGCTCGTCGAACGGACCGGTGTAGGCCCGGAGCAGGTGGAGGACGTCGTGAACGGTACCGTAACCCAGACCGGGGAGCAGGGCGCCAACGTCGGTCGTCTCGCGGTGATGCTCGCCGGTTTTCCTGTCACCGTTCCGGCTGTTTCCCTGAACAGGATGTGTGGCTCCAGCCAGCAGGCCGTCCACTTCGCCTCTCAAGCCATCGCCGCCGGCGACATGACCTACGCCATCGGCTCCGGCGTGGAGAGCATGACCCGCGTGCCGATGTTCAGCGACATCGGAGAGGGCTACGAGGCACTGAATCCCGACCTTCTCGAAAAGCAGGAGCTCATCCACCAGGGCGAAAGCGCCGAGCGGATTGCGGATAGGTGGGGGATTACCCGTGAAGACGTGGACGCCCTTGCGACCGAGAGCCACCGGAGGGCGAGCGCGGCGTCACGCGAAAACAAGAACGCCGAGATACTTCCCACCCCTGGCCTCGACACCCAGGGCAACCAGATCGAGCTAACCAGCGACGAGGGCATCCGCGGCGTCGTGGACGCCGAGAAGATGGCTTCCCTGAGGACGGTCTTTCGCTCCGAGGGTGACGGCGTACTAACGGCGGGAAACTCCTCCCAAATCTCCGACGGCGCCTCGGCCGTCCTCATCGCAGAGAGGGAGCGGGCCGAGGCCGACGGCATGAAGCCTCGCGCCCGTTTCCGCGCACGCGTCGCGGCGGGCGACGACCCAGCGATGCAACTAACCGGCGTTATCCCGGCGACGCGCCTCGCGCTCAAAAAGGCGAACCTGAGCATAAACGACCTCGACTGGATCGAGATAAACGAAGCCTTCGCGACGGTCGTCCTCTCCTGGGCCGACGAGCTCAATCCGGACATGGAGAAGGTCAACCCCTGGGGCGGTGCTATCGCCCACGGCCACCCTTTAGGCGCCACCGGCGCGGGCCTCATGGCCAAGATGCTCGCCGGCCTCGAAGCCACGGATGGCCAGCTCAGCCTCCAGGTCATGTGCATCGGCCACGGCATGTCCACCGCTACCATCATCGAGCGCATCTGATGGAGGCGCAGGGACGTACCTTCCTCGTCACCGGCGGCGGCTCGGGGCTGGGCGCCGCGGTTGCCGGCAATCTCGCCGGAGGAGGCGCAAACGTCGTCGTCGCCGACCTGGAGGGCGAGGAGAACGAGAACGTCCGCTTTATCAAGACCGACGTGACCGATGAAGAGAACGTGCAGGCGGCGATAGACGCGGCCCAGGAGTTCGGCGGGTTGCACGGCGCGATCAACTGCGCCGGCGTCGCAACCGCGGAGAAGGTGCTCGGCAGGGAGGGGCCGCACCCCCTAGATTCGTTCAATAAGGTCGTGCAGGTCAACCTCGTAGGGACCTTTAACGTGGCCCGGCTCGCGGCGGCCGTTATAAAGGAGAACGAGCCGACAGAGGACGGGGAGCGAGGCATCATCGTCAACACCGCCTCGGTCGCGGCGTTTGAGGGCCAGATCGGGCAGGCAGCCTACGCCGCCTCGAAGGGTGGTGTCGTCTCCCTGACCCTGCCGCTAGCGCGCGAGTTCGCGAGGTACGGCATCCGTGTCATGTCCATCGCCCCGGGCATCTTCGACACCCCGATGATGGCCGGGCTACCGGAAGAGGCCCGTGAATCTTTAGGCAACCAGATCCCCTTCCCCTCCCGCCTCGGCAAGCCGGAAGAATTTGCCGCCCTTGTACGTCACATCGTCGAGAACGAGATGCTCAACGGCGAGGTGATACGGCTCGACGGAGCAATAAGGATGGCGGGTAAATAAGCGGCGTCGGCATGTCTTGCTCGGCGACCGGAATTCTACGGGCATATCGTTCTCAGGTTACTCAACAACCCGTACAAAGGTTCCGCGTCCTGCTGACAGAAAGCACTCGAGAGGTGCACTCGAGAGGTGTGAACGTCGAGCGGGTAGAATCGGGCAGAACGTGAGAGGAGGAAACGCTGTGAATGGTGTGGAGCAGGAGCGCCTCAAACAAGCTGTAGAGCGCCTTATAGACGCCCAGCTAGAGGCCCTCGACGTCATCGCCGAGCGCTCGGAGCCCAACGTCGAGGAGCTGGAGGAAGACGACCAAGCGCTGGTGGGCGTACACCTGGAAGCGGCCCTGGAGGAGGTCAGGGCCATCCTTGAAGGGGCCCAGGAAGACGTGAGGGGCATCTTGGGGGGCGAAGGAGTCGCCTCGTGACGAGCGGCTACATCCCGCCAAAGGACGAACCCAGCCCTGAGGAGATTCTAGAGGCCTTACGAGAGGCCATCTTCGACAATCCTCGCCTCACAGAGATGCCGGCCGAAGAAGTAGCTGGGCAGCTCGTCC
>JALZFP010000313.1 GCA_030861485.1 Actinomycetota bacterium
CTTCTCTAGACGTAAACTCCTTGCTACCCGTGTTAGGGACACCACCTTACCGAGGGGTATGCAGACCGTTCTCTGATTCGCAGGTGTGCGAACCTAGACGAACTTTCTATACACCCCTATGTTCGTAGTGTCGCGCACTCCCAATGCTTCTTTGAGCTCGTTCAGGGTAGCGCCGCGCCTCAAGAGCTTTATGGCGAAGGTGTGACGGAGCACCATTGGGGAGATTCGGGGAAGGCCGACCTGGTCGCAGCGCTTCCAGAGGGCGTTCTGGAGGGACTTGGAGGTAGCAACCGGGCGGGCGGCCCGGCCTGTTATCAGCTCGCGGGTTTCGTCCTCGCGCAGGTCTAGATAGCGGCGCAGGGTTTCGAGCGTCGCTTCAGAGAGGCGGCGGGCGCGGGGGGCGAGGTGGGAGCCGGGGCCGCCGAGCTGCACCTGGGCGGCGTCGAGGTCGAGATCGCTCCTCAGGAGGGTCCGAATCTCGCCAACCGTCACCCCGGTGTCGAGCATGAGCCGGATAACAGCGGCGTCGCGCAAGGAGTCGAGGCTACTTTGGGGGAAGGAGAGGAGGCGTTCGACCTCGTCGTCTTCCAGGAACGTTATCTGCTGGTCCAACGGCTGGTGCATGGGCTCTATGGGGTCCAGATTTAGCGCCGCCTCAGTCGAAGTACGGACCCAGTCGAGGAAGCGTCGTACCGCCGCGTCCTTGCGGTAGACGGTGAAGCGCCGACGACCACCCCCGAGCAGGTAATTCCGGAAGTCCATCACCGAGCCTATGCCGACGTCCTCGACCCGCCTAACTCCCTTTGCGTCCAGAAAGCGGGCAAACTCTTTAAGGTCCGCCTCGTAGAACTCGGCGGTGCGGGGGGAGGTATCAGGGTCGTCGGCCAGGTAGGCGCTGAACTCCTCGATCAGGTGCATTACCTCCACACGCGTATTCTAACTGTACCAAGGGCTCGCAACACCTGCATGAACCTATCGGCGGGTGAGGTGCAGCTTCCTTATACTTCGGCCACGTTGAAAGGCTTGTGTGTATGGGGGGTTATTCGCGGTTTCCATGCTGGTAGCATTGGTCGCTCGAGAGGCCCCCATTATGCAGTGCCCCTAAGCCCACTGGCGACACCAGACGCCCCGCGGGAGAGGTGATCGAGCGTGGCCGTCTCACAAGCTAGCTTGCAGGGACGGCGAGCCGGAGGCGTCGAGATAGCGCCCAGCCGAACGCGCTCCATCTCCATCGGCGCCCTCACGACCCATGGAACGTAGGTCTCCATCTCACCGTCACAGATGGCGTCGTAGTAAAAGACTCCGTCCCAGAGCCCGCCTCCTCCGCCTCGCGCGCGAGCTCCGCAACGGCGCGGGGGGTCACCTTTCGAGCCGAGTGTGCTCGGGGAGGGGCTACTTTCCGCGGGTAAGATGTCGCTCGATGGCGTCGTGGGCGGCGTTAATCTCTGCGGTCAGCCTCTCGGCGCGCTCTCTCTGCTGGGGGTCAGCGAAACGGTCCGGGTGGTAACGCTTAATGAGCTCACGGCGCCTCCTGTTCGCCTCTTCCAGAGAGCTACCGGCCCCCAAACCCAGCCTGTGGTACGCGGAGAGCACCTCCGGCGGGTACTGTCTAGGTGCGTAGGGCTGCGAGGCGGCCCGTTGCCGCGCCTCAGACCAGACCTCCGACCAACGGGCGCGTCTAGTAAAGGAGTCTGGTCCTCTGGGAGCCTCTTCGGAGGCACGTTCTTCGCTGGCGGCGCGCCACTCCTCAGCGGCACCCTGCCAGGCAGCCCCGAAGGCATCTCTCAAGGTCTCGCCGCGCTCGCGGCCGGTACGTATGGTCTCTTTTAGGCGCTCGTCGTTTATGTTTGAGACGAAACCCCGGGCCAAGCGGCCCAGGCGACGACCCAGGCTCACCGTTCGGTCGTGCCGTAGGGGTCGCGGTATGGCGAGAGGTCTTGGGAGGGCGCACCACCGGACTCGTTTATTCCGTCGGGCAGATTAGGTCTCCGTAAGACCTGCGTCCTATCGTCGTCGAAAGGCTCGAAGACTCGCGTCTCCTCGGCGGGTGGCTCCGAGGCAGGTAGCTTATCTGCCGGCTCAGCAAGCCTATCCTCTTCGACCTTGGGGAAGCCGAAGAAGGCGCGCACCCGCTTTATATTCTCCAGCCCCACCGAGGCACGAGAGATCTTCTCTTCCTCCTCGGCGAGACCCGATTCACGGACCTCGTGGGTCCTTCTTATCTCCTCCTCCAGAGAGCGCACGGTTTCATCGGTCCTCTCCTGGAGCTCCCGTTGGCGACTCCGGGCGCGCTCGATCTCGGAGTCCAGCTTCGCCTCCCGCGTTCGGGTGGAC
>JALZFP010000183.1 GCA_030861485.1 Actinomycetota bacterium
CGCGGATGCGGTTGGCGTAGCGCTCATCCTGGTGCGCGTAGTTTCGTAACACCTGCAGCCCGAAGCTGACGTGCCGTCCTTCGTCCCGCTGGATCTGCTTGAAGCCCTCGGAGAGTCCGGGCATGAGTCCCTTGCGTGCGAAAACGTTCATGAAGATCTGGTAGCCAGTATTCGCCTGCACACCCTCGATGATGCCCTGATAGTGCGTCACCCCCTCGACAAAGCGCATGGTGCGCTCTCCTTCGTTGGCGCCGTTGAGGGAGCTCACTAATCTTTCGCCGCGCTCCTGTAGAGTGTCGTGCACCGGGTTGGCCAGAGCCTCCTGGCGCTTCTCCTCCCCAAATACCTCCTTAAAGTAGCGCTCGAAGAAGTCGGTGTGCTTGAACTCTTCAACGAGTTGAGTGCTCAGGAACGCCTGCTGCCAGAGGCCCGAGGCGGCCATGATCCAGGGACAGAAGAGCAGCGCCACGTTCTCTTCGGCGTTGTAGAACGCGCTGCAGAAACGCTCGAGGTAGATCCGCGTCGGTTCGTCGAGCTGCTCGTACTGCTCCCTGTCCTCCGAGAGGTCGATCTCCGCTGGATCCCAGGTGCCCGTTTTTATGGCCTTACGCCACAGCTTGTACGCCGCTTCGTCGAGCGCCTCCTCGACCGGCCCAACCTCGACCTCGTCTATCTCTTCAACGTCGATCCTGGTCTCGCCGCTCACGTTCTCCTCCTCACCCCTCTCCCACCTCCGAAAGGATGTGCTTGATCTCCATATACTCTTCTATCCCGGCCCTACCGCGGCTGCGCCCGAGGCCGCTCTCCTTCATCCCGCCCGATTCGGCCTCGGGGAACATCCTCAGGTAGGTGTTGATCCAGACGGTCCCGGCCTTGATGCGTCGGGCTACCCGCTCCGCGCGGTTGTGGTTCTCCGTCCAGAGGCTCGCAACGAGGCCGTAGGGGGTCCCGTTGGCGGACTTGCACGCCTCGTCCTCGTCGTGGAAGCGCTCTAACGAGAGGACTGGGCCGAAGATCTCCTTCTGCACCGCCGGCGACTGGCGTGGCAGGTCAGAGAGGATCGTCGGCGCGTAGAAGCACCCCGCCTCCAGGCTTCCGCCTTCTAGCCTCTCCCCTCCCACCGTTAGCTCCCCCCCGGAGGCCACCCCCTCCTCGACGGCCGCGTGAATGCTATCCAGCTGCCTCTGCGATATGACGGGGCCCATCTCCGAATCGGGGTCCGTCCCGGGGCCGACCTTGAGTCCCTCAGCTATCCCGGCCAGCCGCTCCCGTACCTCCTCGAAGATGCCGTCCTGCACAAGAATCCGCGTAGCCGCCATGCAGTTTTGCCCCGCCGTTCCGTAGGTGAACTTGGAGAGTACCGGGAGTGCCCTATCCAGATCCGCATCCTCGAAAACGAGGCTCGGCGACTTGCCGCCAAGCTCCAGCACGACCTTCTTCACGTGCTCGGCCGACGAGCGCAAAATCTTCTTGCCGCTCTCGACGCTCCCGGTGAAGCTGATGACCGGCACGTCCGGGTGAGAGACCAGACCCTCACCGACGACGGAGCCGGAGCCGACGACGCCGTTGATCACACCCGCGGGCAGATCCGGGTCCTCCAACGCCAGGCCGAGGACGCGCATTAGTGTCAACGGCGCCTCCAGCGCGGGCTTCACGACCGCGGCGTTGCCCGCCGCCAAAACGGGGGCCAGCTCCCGGAGCGCGAGCAGAACGGGCCAGTTCCAGGGCACGATGACCGCGACAACCCCAACGGGCTCGAAGATGACCTGCCCGTAAACCCCCGGGCCCAGTGTCAGGCTCCTGCCCTCCAACATACGGCTCTGACCGGCGGCGAACCGTACGGTGTCTACGGCGGCGGCAAGCTCCACCTTCGACTCGGAGAGTAGCTTCCCGTTCTCCCGGGTCAACAACAGCGCCAGGGCCTCCGACTCGGCCTCGATGCGCTCGGCCCAGCGGTACAACACCCGGCTGCGCAGACGCCCATCCTCCGCCCACCGCCGGTCTGAGGCGGCCCGCGAGGCGGCGGCTACCGCCGCCTCGACGTCCTCGGCGTCGCCCGAAACTGCCTCCTCTACAACCTCCCCGGTAGCGGGGTCGTGCACGGAGAGAGACTCAACCGGCCTACCAGCCTCTTCTCCCGCGATAAGGTGGTGCTGCATGCTGGCTCCTAACCCCCCGGTTCTAACGTTCCCAGTTGGCGTCCGCCGCGCGGATCGCCTCCACGATGCCCTGATACCCGGTGCAGCGGCAGAGGTTGCCCGAGATGGCCTCCCTAATCTCCTCCTCGCTCGGCTCGCGCGCCTCTACGAGGAAATCGAGGGCCGCCAGCACAAAGCCCGGGGTACAAAAGCCGCACTGCAGACCATGCTTGTCCCTGAAGGCCTCCTGGATCGGGTGCAGGGGCCCCGCAGCGGGAGCCAGGCCTTCTATGGTCAAGATCTCGGTCCCATCGGCCTGCGCCGCGTAGATGATGCAGGAGCGTACGCTAGAGTCGTTAAAGAGCACGGTGCAGGCGCCGCACACCCCATGCTCGCACCCCAGGTGCGTCCCGCGAAGGCCGAGGTCCTCGCGCAGGAAATCGGCGAGGGTCTTGCGCACCTCTACCTCCCGCTCGTACTCCTCGCCATTGACCGTAACGTGGATGGTCTTTTTACGCTCCATCTTCGTCCCCCCT
>JALZFP010000023.1 GCA_030861485.1 Actinomycetota bacterium
TGGGGACGTAGATAACCTCGCCGGAGAGCGCCCGTATCTTGGTGGTCCTTAGGCCGAACTCCTCGACCATACCCGAGGCCTTGGTGGGTTCAACCTCTATGAAGTCCCCCACGTTGTACTGTCCCTCGAAGAGTATGAAGAACCCGGCGATGATGTCACGCAAAAAGCTCTGCGCCCCGAAGCCCACAATGGCCGCCAGCAGGGAAGCGCCGGCGATCCCCGGCAGCACGTTGCGCAGGAAGATGCTCAAGACGAAGAGCGCAACGATGACGAAGAGGACGTACCTGAGGGTGGTGCGGACGAGGGTTACGGCGGTGTCCTGGCGCTTTATTCGGTAGAGGGATGCTGCATCCTGGGCCTCCTCGTCCTCGGGCCTGCTCCACCTGAGGATGCGGGGGATAAGATGTAGGGCGACGCGATAAAAGACGGTCGCCAGCATCACGACGATAACCGTTGCCAGCACGTTGACGATAAACTCGACGCTGGTCAGGTACGCGGCGATGTTGCCGAAGAGGGTGCCGGCCCCGCCGAGCCTATCCTCGGCCTGCTGGGGAATCTCTTGCGCGGCCTTCGCGGCCTCTTCTATGACGCCCCCGGTGGTCCCGTCTTGAAGGATTACAGCGAGGAGTGGGGAGGGGATCACCTAGGAGCTTGCTCCGTGGCGTTCGAGGGCGAGCCGTATGAGGCGGTCGAGAAGCTCTTCATAGGGAAGGCCGCTGGCTGCCCAGAGCTTGGGATAGACGCTGGTAGGGGTGAAGCCGGGAATCGTGTTGATCTCGTTGAGGAGCACCCTGCCCGTGCTGCGCTCCAAGAAGAAGTCCACCCGAGCCATTCCCGCGGCGTCTAGCGCCGTATAGGCGGTACGGGCTATGCGGTACACCTCCGTTAGGGTGTCTTCGGATAGCGAGGCGGGGGCGTTAAGCTCCATGCCGCCCTCGGTGTACTTGGCCTCGTAGTCGTAGAACTCTTGCCGGGTGACGACTATCTCGCCTGGGACCGAGACCTCCGGCTCTTCGTTGCCGAGCACGGAGACCTCTATCTCACGGGCGTTCACGCCCTCTTCGACAATGATCCGACGGTCGAGAGTGGCGGCAGCGTCGAGGGCCTCAGCCAGCTCTCCGGCGTTCGTGGCCCTGTTGATACCGACACTGGAGCCCAGGTTCGAGGGCTTGACGAAGCAGGGGTACCCCAGGGCGGTTTCTATCTCTCCAATACGGCGCCTCCGGTCCCCCTCCCACTCTTTGCGGGAGAGACCGAGCCACCTGACCTGCGGTAGACCATGGAAGGCGAAGAGCTTCTTCATTGTCACCTTATCCATGCCGGCGGCGCTCGCCAGTACCCCTGATCCCACGTAAGGTATGCTGGCGACCTCGAGTACGCCCTGGATAGTTCCGTCCTCGCCGTAGGGACCGTGCAGAACGGGGAAGACGACGTCCACGTCGTCGAGGCCCACGGGCAGCCTCTCCGAGGCCGGCACCTCGAGCTTCGTGAAGCTCTTCTGGGAGTGTTTGGGAGGAGGGGATCCTGCGGACTCCCGGGCGCGGGATTCGAGCTCGCGCATGGGATCTCCGGAGGAGATCCAGGCTCCCTCCCGGGTTATGCCGACGGGGAGGACCTCGTGGCGGCCGCTCCGATGCAGAGCATCTGCGACGGCGCGAGCCGAGGCTATGGAGACCTCGTGCTCCCCGCTCCGCCCACCAAAGACGACCATGACCCGCGCCACCGCGTCCCTCCACCTCCTCTCGTCCGCCATGCGCCCGCCCATCCTAGCAAAGAGAGGGAGGCTTGTTCGCCGCCGTTTCTAGCTGTGCAGAAGCTGGCTCAAATAAGCGGAATGCGGGTACTCTATGTCCTTAGTTGTTCGTAACCGTTCATGACGTGTTGGTGTACCAATTGGCGTAAAGCGGTGTGCACCAGGCTTGATAATGAGTCATGGGCCATAACCCAAACAGCGTTCCAAGACCTATCCCAAACTGGTACGCTACCGTTGAGGTGTGCTCGGCAGTACTCTGCGAATGAGATGAGCATGGTGGCACATCCCGCGCACAAAATAAGCAACCCTCTCCAAAGCCATGTGGGCTAATCTTGGCCTACACGCATTAGGCGGGTGGCTGCTCGGCGTGCTGTGCCATGGTCAAGGTGCGGCGCTAGCCCCGTTTTTCTCGGGCTTGCGGCCTGTTGGCGTCCTGGGTGATCCCGCAAGGGCGGCGGGCTGCGGGCCGTGGCATTATTCCGATAAGGGCAAGCCCGCTGGGGAAAGTGGGTCGGGAAGGAGAGGAGGAAGCATGTCCGTTTACCGGAGCAGGTGGGAGCGGTGTGGCTAGCGTGATTCGGCTGAATTCGGGTGGCTCCAGCACGATGGAGAGGATGGGGTTGAGCCTTGAGCAGGCCAAAGAGGTGGCCGCTCGTTTGTGGGAGGCGGGAGAACCGCCTGGGTGCGCTTGGTGCGTAAGGTTGGACGAG
>JALZFP010000192.1 GCA_030861485.1 Actinomycetota bacterium
ACGGCTTCCTCGTCGCCCAGATCTGGGGAGAAGAGGCCCCCGACAAGACTGTGAGCATGGACTCGGAGAGGGTAGAGGAGAACATTAACAAGGGTCTGAAGTGGGCCACCTACAAAAAGGTTATAGACGGGAACGGTAGGGTCATTGAAGACGACGTCCTCTACGAGACGACCTACAGCTACAACCCGCCCGTCCCCGCGGAGTTTAAGCACGAGACCAACGAACCACGAGGCGCTGGCTGGTTGGATCTCAGCAACACCACCAACTGGAACGACAAAGACGACTAACGCTGCGGGGCCGCGCGGGCGAGTCGCCGCGTAACGCAACAAGCGGCGAACGTTCGGCGGTAGAATGTGACCGGTGCCATTCGCCACGCTCAACAACACCAGGCTTTACTATGAGGAGGAGGGAGAGGGCTCACCGATCCTGCTCCTGCACAACTACTTCGGAACCCTCGAGGCGTGGAGCGCCCAGCGCGAGGCCTTGAGTCGCGAGTACCGGGTAGTGATCGCTGACGCCCGCGGACACGGCCGCACGACTTACCCTGGTGGACGCCTGCGGCTAATCGACTTCGCGGACGACATCGCTCAGCTCATCCGCTTTCTGCACATTGCCCCCACACACATTGTCGGGAGCAGCCTCGGAGCAAAGGTCGGCCTCCACCTAGCCCGCGAGGAGCCGCGCCTCGTTCAGACGCTGACGGCGGTGGACCCGCCGCACCTAGCCGAGCCGACGACCCAGGCTTATATGGAGCGCGTGGAGGAGGCGTTCCCGGCGAACGAGGAGCGTTTGGAATCCGAGCACACCGGTCAGAAGCCCGAGCATGTCCGCTCGGTATTGTTGCGAAACTTCATGCTCGACAAGGAAGAGACACCGAGAGACCAGGCCGAGGCCATCGAGCTTGCGGGGCGGATCGCCTGCCCCACGTTGATAGTGGGCGGCGACAACGATCCCGTCTTTCCGGTCTGGCGGGCGGTCGAGCTTTGGGAGAAGATTCCCGACAGCGAGCTACTCGTACTCCCGCGCGCCGGGCATTTCCCTCACCGCACTTCGCCAGGGGTCTTTAACGAGGTGTTATTAGCTTTCTTGCGCCGCCGCTCCTAGAGCGGGGCTTCGAACGAAGACCGGCATACCCGCTCGCACGGTCAGAAACCCAGATCTATAAAGGCGGTCTCCTCCGACGCGAATTTGGCCTCCCCCACCCGAAGCCTGAGCCCCGAAGAATCCGGCGCTGTTTCGAAAATAATCTTCCCTTCCTTCGTCGAGCCGGGGTCCACCGGCTCCACAAACATGTTCTCCTCCGGGAAGAGAAAGAAGAAGTTGTCCTCGATGTCCGGCTCGAACTCGCGCCCCTCGCTGTCGATCAGGGCAAAGAACGGGGTAGCGAGCGTGACGTCCTGGTTGCGGCCGTTCGCGAAGGTAACGTCCACGACGACGAAGGTCCCCTGCGCGTAGTCGCCCTTGTTCGAGATAAGCTCGTCCTCCTGCTCGGCGCCGGTCACGGTCCACTGCACGTCCCCTACGGTGACGGGTTCTCCGATAGAAGCCGCGGCCTCCGTCCCCGCGACTGCCGTAGTCTCACCGGACTCCTGCCCCCCCCCGTCTTGCTCGGCCGCTTCTTCTGTCTGAGAGCCAGAGTCCTCTCCCCCGCACCCACCGACGAACGCTGCCAGAAGCACGAGACACAACGCGCCGAGTGTGCGGGGCAAGCAGCGGCTTGTGGGCATTCTTCGTCTCACGGCTCCCCCTTCGGGACGTAGCAAAACCAGGCCGCGATTATAACCGGATGCAGGCGGATTTCCTGCCCTAGAAGGTGACCACCTTGTCAGCCTCCGCGCACAGCCTCGCCACGTCGGGCGGGCCCGCCCACGTGCCGCCTACGGTCTCCAGGCTCTCCTCTGTCGCCCCACGGGCGACCGCGCATCCCTTTCAGACGTAAACGGGGACCTGATGGTCCTTCAGCTTGCCTAGCAGCTCGCGCATCGGTGGCACACCCACTCCCTCGATGCTTTGCGCGTTTTCGCCGAGCACCAGATCCGTCCCGTCACCCGCGAGAACCACGGAGACCTCCTGCCCAATCTCCAAGGAGCCGTTGGCAGCGATGTGCAGCGGAACCGAGGCCAGGGTGGCATCGTCCGTCCCCTTGGTGACTATGTACAGCAACTGCATGGCGCCCTCCTTTCGAGCTTTCCGCAACGCTTGATCGC
>JALZFP010000053.1 GCA_030861485.1 Actinomycetota bacterium
TGAAAGGGAAGGAGGAGAGGTTGCGAAGGATTCAGGTGAGGGTGAATGGGAGCACCTACGAGCACGAGGTCGAGCCCCGGCTGCTCTTGGTGCATTACCTGAGGGAGGTGCTGAACCTGACGGGGACGATGGTTGGGTGCAACACCTCCAACTGCGGGGCATGTACCGTCTTGATGGAGGGGGAGTCGGTAAAATCTTGCACTGTCTTTGCGGTGCAGGCCGACGGGCACGAGATCACGACGGTGCAGGGACTGGCGGAAAACGGGAACTGGCATCCCATGCAGACGGCGTTTCACGAGAACCACGCCCTGCAGTGCGGATACT
Source organism: Actinomycetota bacterium (assembly GCA_030861485.1). Taxonomy (GTDB): domain Bacteria; phylum Actinomycetota; class Rubrobacteria; order Rubrobacterales; family Rubrobacteraceae; genus Rubrobacter_F. The sequence continues at coordinate 325 of JALZFP010000053.1, forward strand.
GCACCCCAGGCATGATCATGGCCTCTGTAAGTCTTCTAAACGAGAAGCCCGACCCGAGCGAGGAGGAGATCCGGGAAGCGTTGGAGGGCAACTACTGCCGTTGCACGGGCTACGAGAACATCATCAAAGCTGTTCAGCAAGCCGCCGGGCAGATGAGCCAAGCATCGTCGTAGGTAGAGGGAGGCAATAGAGTGACCGAAGCACCAGAGCGTTACGTCGGAGGTGGCGTACCGCGCAAGGAAGACCCGGCCCTCGTAACGGGGCGGGCCAACTGGACGGACAACATCAGGCTGCCAGGAATGCTCCACTTTGCCCTGCTGCGAAGCCCGTTTGCGCACGCCAAGATCACACACCTGGACGTCTCGGGTGCCCTGGAGCAGCCCGGCGTCGTCGCCGCGTATACCGGCGAGGATCTAGCGGAGGAGTGGCCGGGCGGCGTTCCCTGCGGGGCGACGGTGACCGAGGACCAGAATACCCCCTTCTATCCCCCCATCGTTCGCGACGAAGTGAAGTATATGGGCGACGTGGTGGCGGTGGTGTTGGCGACGGACCGCTACAGGGCGCAGGACGCCCTGGAGTTCATCGAGGTGGACTATGAGCCCCTAGACGTGGTCGTGGATATGGAGACCGCTCTGGAGGAAGGTGCTCCTCTGGTACACGAGGACCTCGGCACCAACGAGTGCTACACGTATCCCATGCAGGCCGGGGACGTAGACGACGCCTTCAACAACGCGGACGTGGTGGTCAAGGAGCGTTACATCCAGCAGCGGCTCATCCCGAATGCGATAGAGCCGCGGGCGACCGTTGCAATGCAGGAACCCGGACACGATGGGTACGTACTGTACTCAGCTACCCAGGTTCCTCATCTGGCCAAGATCATACTCTCCCTCTCTACCGGGATGCCGGAGAACCAGATCCGGGTTGTCGCCCCAGACGTGGGCGGGGGTTTCGGCTCCAAGCTGAATGTCTACCGCGAGGAGATTCTGGCCCTGGTACTGACCAAGAGGTTGGGCGTGCCCGTCAAGTGGGTTGAGGACCGGTCGGAGAACTACCAGGCGACGATTCACGGGCGCGGCCAGATCCAGGACGTCGAGCTGGCTGCCGACTCGGAGGGTAAGCTCCTCGGTATGAGGGTAAAGCTCCTGGACGACATGGGTGCCTACCTGCAACTCTTGACTCCGGCTATCGCGCCTAGCGGGGCTCCCATGTACCCCGGAGTCTATACCTTCGACGCGTTCTCCATCGAGATCCGGGGCGTCTTCACCAACCTGACCCCGACCGACGCCTACCGCGGTGCGGGCCGGCCCGAGGCAGCCTACGCTATAGAAAGGGCCATGGATACTCTGGCCCGCGAGCTAAACATGGACCCGGTCGAGGTGCGGCGCAAGAACTTCTACGAGCCGTTCGATGAGCCAACTGACACCCCGGCGGGTATCCAATACGACTCTATGAACATCCAGGCGGCGCTGGACCGGGCGCTGGAGCTGGCAGACTATGAGGGCCTGCGCGACGAGCAACGGCGCAGGCGCGAGAACAACGATCCCGTTCAGCTCGGCATCGGGCTTTCGACCTACACAGAGATCTGCGGCCTAGCCCCCTCGCAAGCCCTCGCTGGATTGGGGATCGGAGGCGGCGGCTGGGAGGCGGCCAATGTGCGGATGGGCATGTCGGGCAAGGTCGAGGTCGCGACCGGCTCCTCGCCTCACGGCCAGGGCCACGAGACCTCGTGGTCTCAGATAGCCGCCGACGCTCTTGGCGTCAGCCCCGACGACGTGGTGGTCCTGCACGGCGACACCGCCGTCGTTCCTTTAGGCCGCGACACCTACGGCTCAAGGAGCCTGGCGGTAGGTGGCGTTGCGGTGCACTTGGCCTGCGAGAGGCTCGTGGATAAGGCCAAGAAGATAGCGGCGTACATGCTAGAAGCGGCAGAGGACGACATTCAGTTCGAGGGTGGACAATTCTATGTGGCGGGATCGCCGGACCACAACGTAACGGTCCAGGAAGTAGCTATGACGGCTTACCTTGGGGCGGACCTCCCGGAGGGAATGGAGCCTGGCCTGAACGAGAACTTCGTCTTCGAGCCGCCCAACTTCACCTTCCCGTTCGGGGCGTACATCTGCGTTACAGAGGTAGATACCGAGACCGGCAAGGTAACGATCCGGGACTGGTACGGGGTGGACGACTGCGGGCCGGTGATCAATCCCACCATCGTAGACGGCCAGCTGCATGGAGGCCTTGCCCAGGGCATCGCCCAGGCCCTCTACGAGGGGGTCATCTACGACGAGGACGGGACGCTTACCACCTCCTCCATGGTGGATTATATGATCCCTGGGGCGCCGGAGCTCCCCAACTACACCCTGGAGCGCACGGTCACCCCGTCCCCGAGCAACCCGCTGGGAGTCAAGGGCGTAGGCGAAGCCGGAACCATAGGCGGCACACCGGCGGTCATCAACTCCGTAATCGATGCGCTCAAGCCTTTTGGGGTGGAGCATATAGACATGCCCGCCTCGCCAATGCGGGTGTGGAAGGCGATCCAGAACGCCCAGAGTCAGCAGGCCGGGGAGCGGGAGGCGGACGCCTCACTCGAGTCCCGCGGGGCTGACGTACAGCAAGGAGGTGACCAGCAGTGATCCCGGTAGCCTTCGAGTACGACGTTGCCGAGTCAGTAGAGCACGCCATAGAACTCCTTGCCCAGTACGGGGAGGACGCCAGGCCCCTGGCCGGCGGCCACTCTCTCATACCGCTCATGCGGCTCAGGCTCGCTGTACCGACGGCCCTCATTGACTTAGGGCGTCTGGACGACCTGCGCTACGTCCGGGACGAGGGCGACTACCTCGCTATCGGCGCACTGACCCACCACCGCGACATCCTCAACAACGAGCTTGTCAATGAGCACTGCGGCATCTTGGGCTACACCGCCGGCCTGTTAGGTGACCCTTCGGTCCAGCACCGGGGGACTATCGGCGGCACCCTGGCCCATGGCGATCCGGCAGGCGACATGCCGAGCGTGATATGCGCCCTCGAAGGGACCCTGGTGGTGCAGGGACCCGACGGCGAGCGGACCGTAGACGCGCTGGACTTCTTCAAGGACTACCTCTTCACGGACCTTGAGCCGCAGGAGATAGTGACGGAGGTTCGGGTCCCGAAGCTCGGCTCGAACACCGGCTGGTCATACAAGAAGTTCAGCCGCCGGTCGCAGGACTGGGCGATAGTAGGAGTGGCGGCGGTCGTCGAGAAGGACAACGGCAGCATAAGCTCCGCCCGCATCGGGCTGACCAGCATGGGCTCTACGCCCATAAGGGCCTCCTCGACGGAGGAGGCGCTCTCCGGGGCGAGCGCGGACGGTGTCGCCCAGGCGGCGGAGTCCGCCGACGAGGGCACGAGCCCCGCCTCCGACGACGCGGCCTCGGCCGAGTTCCGGCGGCACCTAGCGCGGGTGTGGACCCGAAGGGCCGTCGAGGAGGCCCTGAACCGTTGAGCGAAGCGGTTGACGGACGCCGGGGGGCCCTTCCCCCCGGTGTTTCGCACTCTCTGGAGCTCGGGGAGAGGCTCAGGGAGGAGGGTTATCTGGTGGGCGAGGGGCTCGCCACAGCCATATTCCTTGCCCTGAAGCTCGGACGGCCGCTCTTTTTGGAGGGGGAGGCCGGGGTCGGCAAAACCGAGGTTGCAAAGGTCCTCTCCCGCCTGCTCGACACGCCCCTCATCCGGCTGCAGTGCTACGAGGGGATAGACGTGCACCAGGCCGTCTACGAGTGGGACTACGCCCGCCAGCTTTTGCACATTAGGACCGCCGAGGCTTTGGGTACGATGGAGGACAGAGAGCACTTCGAGGACGAGCTGTACACCCGGCAATTCCTGGTCAGCCGGCCTCTCCTGCAGGCGCTGGAGCATGGGGGGGCGAACCCGCCCGTACTGCTCATCGACGAGGTCGACCGGGCGGACGATGAGTTCGAGGCTTTCCTGCTGGAGATACTCTCTGATTTCGCGATCACGATCCCCGAAGTTGGGACCGTACGGGCGGAGCGTCCGCCGGTGGCCGTACTGACCTCGAACCGGACCCGCGAGGTTCACGACGCCCTGAAGCGCCGCTGCTTGTATTTCTACATAGATCACCCAGATCTGGAGCGGGAGGTCGAGATCGTACGCCTGCGAGTGCCCGAAGCCGAGGAGAACCTGGCCCGGCAGGTGGCGCGAGCCGTGCAAGCCTTACGGAGCATGGACCTATACAAGCCCCCCGGCATCGCCGAGACCCTGGACTGGACCGAGGCCCTAGTTGCCTTGGGAACAAAGGAGTTGGACGAGCAACTCGTAGAGGCCACTCTAGGCTCGGTGGTGAAGTACCGGGAGGACCAGCAACGCGCCCTCGGCGCGACCCAGCAACTCCTTACCGGAACCGGCGGTGCCTGAAATTCCGCAAGAAGTAACGCCACTGGTGGATGCGGCGGTTGCCTTCGGTCGCCTCTTGAGAAGGGCCGGTCTCGCTGCGGGGCCCGACCGGGTGGCGGGGTTCGTCCGTGCTCTGGAGGAGTTGGACGTTGCCCGGCGCGACGACGTCTACTGGGCCGGGCGGGTTACGCTCTGCTCTCGCTGGGAGGATTTGGAGATCTACGATAGGGCGTTCCGCGCGTTTTGGGAAGACGTGTCCCGTCAGGCTCTTAAGCCGCCCAAAACGCGGATCTCGGTCTCCATGGCCGACGACTCCGTGCAGCCCCCGAAGAAGACCGTCGAGAGAAACGAGAGGGGCGAGGAGGCGGTCAGGCTACGCTACAGCCCCGTTGATGTACTGAGGACAAAAGACTTCGCCCTCTACACCGCCGAGGAGTTCGCGGAGCTGCATAAACTCCTCGCCGACCTCAAGCTCTCCGGGGCACTCCGGAAGAGCCGGCGTCTCGAGCCCGCGCCACGGGGTCGCCACGACCCGAGGAGGACCTTGCGCGACGCCATGCGCACCGGGGGCGAGCCCATGCGCCACCGCTTCCGACGGGCGAGGAGCCGGCCCCGGCGGGTTGTGCTCCTGTGCGACATCTCCGGCTCGATGTCCGCCTACAGCCGGGCGCTCCTTAGATTTATGCACGCGGGTGTTATCTCCGGCGCACCTTTGGAGGCCTTCGTTCTCGGCACCCGCCTTACCCGCGTAACCCGCGAGCTTGGCACCAAGAACCCGGACCGGGCGCTAGCAGAAGCTTCGGGAGCGGTCCGGGATTGGTCTGGGGGGACTCGCCTGGGGGACACGATAAAAGAGTTCGTGGATCGCTGGGGGCAGCGAGGGATGGCCCGCGGCTCGGTCGTCGTAATACTCTCCGACGGCTGGGACCGGGGAGACGTAGACGTCCTCGCCGAGCAGATGCTGCGCCTCTCCCGCCTCGCCTACAAGGTCATCTGGGTGAACCCTCTAAAGGCCGCCCCCCGCTACCAGCCGCTCGCCAGGGGCATGGCCGCGGCGCTCCCCCACGTGGACGAGTTTCTCTCGGGCCACAACTTCGAGAGTCTCGAAGAGCTCACGCGCACCATCGCCGAGGCCGCCGGGCGGGATCGCTAGAATTGGAAGGGCACAGAAGGAGGAACAGATGAACCCGGTCGTCGACAAGGTCGCGCGGTGGCGCGAGGAGGACAAAGGGGCAGCGCTCGCTACGGTCGTCAAAGTCGAGCGCTCGGGACCTTTAGGACCGGGCACCTCGATGGCCGTCTCCGAAGACGGGCAAGTCGTGGGTTCGGTTAGCGGGGGGTGTGTGGAGCCTGCGGTCTTCGAGGAGGCGATGGACGCTATAGAGAGCGGAAAGCCCAGGTTGCTCGCGTACGGTATCTCCGACGACGAAGCCTTCGGCGTCGGACTGACGTGCGGCGGGATCATACACATCTTCGTAGAGCGGGTGGACTGGTGAAGGGAGAGATCCTCGCTCGCTGGCACGAGGCTCTGGCTACGCAGTCGCCGGTGGCGATAGCCACGCTCGTCGAAGGTCCGGGCCTAGGCGGCAAGCTTCTCGTCACTCCTGAGGACAATGCCGGAACGGCCGGCAACGAAGACCTCGACCGGGCGATCGTGGAGGCAGCGCGGGGTATGCTCGAGGGCGGGCGCACCGATACGGTCCGCTTCGGTCCGCGCGGGCAACGGAGGATGGAGGACGTGGCGGTCTTTATCCAGTCCTTCGCCCCGCCGCCACGGATGTACGTCTTCGGGGCCATAGACTTCGCGAGCGCGGTGGCCAGGATCGGGAAGTATATGGGCTACCGGGTAACCGTCTGCGACGCGCGGGCTGTGTTCGCCACGCGCGAGCGGTTCCCTTCGGCCGACGAGATCGTGGTTGCCTGGCCAGACGAGTTCCTCAAGACGGCGGAGGTGGACAAGCGGACGGTAGTTTGTGTTCTGACCCACGACCCGAAGTTCGACGTTCCGGTCCTGAAGGCGGCGTTGGCGACCCCGGCGGGGTACATCGGGGCGATGGGGAGCCGCCGGACGCACAACAATCGGACGGCGCGCTTGAAGGAGGAGGGGGCCACGGATGAGGAGCTCTCTCGTATCGCGAGTCCGATAGGGCTCGACATCGGAGCGCGCACGCCGGAGGAGACCGCCGTGGCGATAGCAGGAGAGATTATAGCCTCGAGGACCGGGCACTCGGGCGGACGCCTCTCGGAGCGCACGGGACCCATCCACGCGCCGGAGCCGGATAGGGCTACTTCGCCGGACGCGAGAGATGCGAAGCGAGATACGGCGGAGGCTGCGGTCCGAGAGGTATGAGTGGGGTCTCGGCCGTTTTGCTCGCCGCTGGGGCGGGGAGCCGATTCGGGGGTGGGAAGCTGCTAGCACCTTTTAGAGGACGGCCCCTAATCGAGGCCGCGCTCTCCGGGCTGCGCAAGTCGCCCGTGGATGAGATAATAATGGTGATCGGGGCCGAAGGGGCAGGATTGCGCAGCGTAGCCGCAGAATACGGAGCTTGCGTGGTCGAGAACCCAGGGTGGGAGGAGGGAATGTCTACCTCGGTGCGGATAGGCCTGCGGGCTTGCGCGCCGGAGGCGCTGGCCGTGCTCATCTCTTTAGGGGACCAACCACTCGTGGGGACGGGGGCGGTGAGGAGGCTCGTCGGGGCCTTCGAGAAGGGAGCAGAGGTGGCGGTTGCGACCTACGGCGGCGAGCCGCGCAACCCGGCGCTCTTCGCCAGGGAGGTATGGCCGCTTTTGGAGCGCGAGCTCTCAGGGGACAGAGGGGCGAGGCCGTTCTTAAAGCGCCACTCCGAGTTGGTCAGGGAGGTGCCTTGCGATGATGTAGCGGACCCGTACGACGTGGACACTGTAGAAGATCTGCGGCGCCTGGAGGAAGCGGAAATCTAGGCTCCTCTCGGCGGTAGCCGCCTGGGGAAAGGAGGTACTCATGAAGCTAGAGAACGAGTTCACGGTAGACGCGCCGGTGGATGAGGCCTGGAACGTGATGCTCGACCTGGAGCGGGTGACCCCGTGCCTGCCGGGGGCGCAGCTCACGGAGCAAACCGGCGACGGTGAGCACGAAGGGACGATGAGGGTCAAGCTCGGGCCCGTAACGCAAGACTACAAGGGGAAGGTCTGGTTCGAGGAGACCGACGAGTCGCAGCACCGGGCGGTGCTCAGGGCCGACGGCCAGGACGCCCGCGGCCAGGGGACGGCCTCAGCCACCATCACCTCCACCTTACACGAGGAGAACGGCGGCGGGAGTACCCGGGTGCGCGTCGAGACCGACATGCAGATAACCGGGCGCGTGGCCCAGTTCGGCCAGGGTGTCCAGCAAGACGTGGCGGAGAAGATCATGGGCCAGTTCGCCGAGTGCCTGGAGAATCAGATTCTGGGCGGAGGAGCCGAAGAAGAGGCGGAGCCGTCCGAGGACGGCGCGGGCCAACAGGAAGTAGGAGGGGCCGAGGCGCTAGATATCGGCGAGATGAGCCAGGGCGCGATCCTTGAGCGCGTAAAGCCGTTGGCGCCCGTGGCAGTA
>JALZFP010000059.1 GCA_030861485.1 Actinomycetota bacterium
GGCCTTCTATCTGGTACTGCTCGGACGAGTCAAACGCCCTGTAGACGCTACGGGTGCCTACGCTTTCTGCCTCTTAGATCCTACGACCTGCCCGTAGTTAAGTAGCGTGACCAGCACGATCCCCCCGATGGTGTTCCCGAGGGTGGCCGGGACCAAGAAACGACCGAGGTACTCTATCCAGGAGGTTTCGCCCGCGAAGACGGCTATCAGGACCTCTGCGGAGCCCGCGATACAGTGCGCAAGCCCGGTGGCCGGTATCAGAAGCACCAGCAACCAGGTGAAGAATATCTGGGAGATCGTGTCCTGAACAGCCGCCACCAGCCACGCGATGAGCGCCACGAGCCAGCCTCCGATCACTGCCTTCAGGGTCACCTCCCAGAACCCCGCTGCCATTTTGGTGGTGACTTCACCGACCAAGAGCTCGGTAGCGGCGGAACTTAGTACTCCTCCATAGTAGATCACGAATGCAAAGGCTATTACGCCGAGGATGTTAGAGACGAAGATCACTGCCCAAAGCCGCAGCATGTCCGGCAGTTTGCTGTAGTCCGTGAGTACTACGGATACTGGGGTCACGGTGTTCTCGGTGTAGAGCTCGGCACGCCCCAGGACAACGATCAGAAACCCTATCGGGTAGGCGGCTATGGCCGCCAGCCCTATGCCACCCGTAAGCGAGCCTATAACCGCCAGCGCGATAGCAGAGAACGAGATGTTGAGCCCGGCTCCGAGGCCGCTAAAGGCGAGCCCCGTGCCGCCCCTGCGCAGCTCTTTCCTTCCGTCCTCGATTACGGATTCCAGTATCTCCGCGGGCGACTTCATGGCAGGCATAGGATCGGTATTCTACAGGAGATGCGCGAAGTCGGGGCTTCGACTGTTAAGGTAACGCAGCCGGTGCCACCCACCCATAGTCCCACAAGGCACGGACTGCCGCCCAAGACGGCCCTTCCGACACATCTATTGGCACCACCTTCTCAACAGTGCCTCTAACTTAACATCAAGTCTTCTACCTTGCTAGCCGGAACCACGGTGATGTCGAAGTTCTCTTCCCACTCGGCGGACAGCTCCAGCATCGGGCCGTCGCTCTCGGCGGTAAAGATCACGACGACCTTGGGATCATGCGACTGCAACCAGTACTCTCCCAGCAGCTCTAAGCCTTCGATGCGCCCTTTTGTGGGCGCCTTCCCGAGCTGTGGTCCTTGCATCCTGCGAGCGAGGAAAGCGTCCAAGGTTACGGAGCTTCCCTCTTTCTCTTTGAACAACGCCACGAACAACACCGGACTTACACGCTCCTTTGCATCTGCGTACGGTAAGGCGCATTGTAAAGGCAAAGAGGAACCGGAGCTGTTCCGAGGCGGACAGGGGTCTCCCCTCCAACACGTCTACGGCCCACGCCGCCGTGGCCTCGGCGATGCAAACTGAGGTCGTCAGTAATTTCGACGGGCAAATCTCCCTCATCCCCTGCTTGCCTTATGGCCCAGCTCCTGGCAAGGATTAGGCACCATATAGCTCGAGGGATCAGGGCGTCTAAGGTCTGCTCGGTTTCGTAGCGCTCGACCGCCCCACCCCCTGCTTAAGGCACTAACAGTGTTTAGGCATTGTTAGCGGAAAGGACGAACAGATTAGTAGCACCGGCTGCCTAGGCACCATGAGCGCTTTCGTATTGTTCAGGCACCGTTCCTTGTCTTGATACCGCAGGTCGTAGCGGGGTAGCAAGACCAGTCTCTAGGTCAATGCCCGCTGACGCTAATCTCCTTTGTCTTGATGATGTTCTAACAGTCCCTCGCACTTGGAGCATGAGCAAGCTTATACTAGCTAGCTTAGGGTGCGCAATCTGCGCCTATTGTGCAGGCTGTAGGGGAAAAGGAGATGCGGGTATGGATCTTGATGAAGCCGCCGTTAGCCGCCTGCTGCGCATGGAGGAGGTTATTCCCGCCATGGAGCGCGCGCTCGCCGACTTTTCTAGCGGCAAGGTGGTGCAACCCACGCGTGTGATGGTTCCCGTCGCCGAGCATGGGGGCTTCCTAGGCCTCATGCCCGCGTACACAGGTGCGTCCCTGGGCGTCAAGCTCGTCGCTTTCTATCCGCAGAACCAAGGCATCCCTACCCACCACGCGACGATCCTCCTCTTCAAGCCCGAGACCGGCGAGCCTCTCGTCAACATGGAGGGGCGTCTTATCACCGAGGTACGCACCGCCGCGGTATCGGCGGTCGCCACGAAGTATCTCGCCCGACCGGAGGCGTCGGTGCTGGCGATAATCGGCTCGGGGGTCCAGGCGCGAAGCCACCTTGAGGCTCTGAGGCTCGTATGCCGGTTCGAAGATGTGCGTGTCTGGAGCCCGCGGCACGCCGAGCACTTCGCCCGGCAGTTCGAGGGCGTCCGCGCAACGTCCTCGGCCGAGGAGGCGGTGCGAGGTGCCGACGTGGTGGTGACGGCCACGACGTCGAAGGCGCCCGTGCTTTTCGGTGAGTGGCTGTCGCCAGGAGCGCACATCAACGCGGTGGGCGCCCCCCGACCGGACTGGCGGGAACTCGACGACGAGGCGCTACGCCGCGCGCGCGTTTACGTCGATTCACGTGAGGCTGCCTTTAAGGAATCCGGCGACGTCATCGCCGCGGGTCAGATCTTTGCGGAGGTAGGGGAGCTCGTGACCGGAGCGAAGCCTGGCCGCCGATCTGCGGAGGAGGTGACTCTATTCAAATCGCTTGGGCTGGCGGTAGAAGACGTGGCAACGGCGGATCTCATCTACGGCAAAGCGGTAAACACCGCCCCCGCCGAGGAGGCGTCCGCTGATCAACGCCGTTAACTCAATGGTCAGCGCAAAAATGACCACCGTCGTTCGGTAGGTGACGGCCCCCTTCTCGTTGCTCGTGGCGATCACCACCACTGCCTAAGCCCGTTGACACAACAGACAACAAGATTGCGTCGACGGTACCTTCCTGCATCTACGCGGGCGGTGGCGCAGCCATGTCGCCGACCGGGCCACGTTGAGAAGGGGCCCCAGGCGCGTGAGAAGCTCTCAGCGTCGAGAACCTTGATAGTCTAGTGCAGGAGCAGACCACAACTGGGTGAAACGGATGAAGATTCGATCTTGGCCGGCAGGCTGCAAGAGGACTGGCGCGCCGAGATACAGATTACCTACCGCTTTGGACCGCGGGTATCGTCAGGGTTAGCGGAGGAAGATTCGTCTGTGGAGTCTTTCAAAAACGGTAGCATATCGTAGCTGACGAACCGCTCGAAGGCAGGGTAGAACTCGCTGGTGGTGACGGCCGCCCGTGCGAAGGAGGCCAGAGGCTCCCCCTCACCCTTGCCCGGCTCGCGCAGCGTAATCTTTACGCTCTCCTCGTCGAACTCGATGACGTTGTAGCATGGAGGCATCGTGCCGCGAACGCGCATGCTGGAAACTGTCCCGGAGTGCACGATCCTCACCCCCGAGATGCTCCAGACATACGGGACGTGGCGATGCCCCGAGAGGACCACGTCCACCCTAAGATCTCGCAGTATCGCCATTACATCGCCGGAGTCGTGAAGGATGTTCACGTCGCGGCCCGTACCGGGGACGGCGAGGATGTGGTGGTGGATCAGGAGCACCGTCGGCCCCCTATTCCAATCCCGAAATTCGGAGTCGAGCCAGCGGTAGTGCTCCCGCCCCACCTCTCCGTCGTCCAAGTCCGGTTTGGTCGAGTCGAGCACCACGATCTTCGCCTCGCCCTCCGGCACCGGTACCGTAACCGCCCGCTCGCGCATCCCGAATAACTCCTCGAAGTGCCGGTATCCAACACTCCTCGCGTCGTGGTTGCCCATAGCCACGACCACATGTTCGCACTCCAGACGGTCCAGATACCCCTTCGCCTCCTCAAACTCCCACCGGTAGCCCTCTGTAGTCAAATCCCCGACGACGGCAACAAGATCGGGCTCCATGGAGTTCGTCTCCTCGATGGCCGACGAGAGTAGATCGGGCCTGAACAGGCCCGATCCTACGTGAATATCCGACATCTGGACTATCTTCATCTTACATCTCCCGCGTAGAAGCTCTCCGCGGAAATTATGCCTTCGCGTGGGCCCAAGTGCGAGCGACCGGTGCGGGCATCGTAGGTTCCCGTCAACAGCACCTTGCGGAGCATGTTGCCCCCAGTTCAACGTCGCGTAGCGCCCGCATTCTGCCTGCCCCACCACTCTACCGTGTTGTCAACTACTAACAAAGGTATGTTTTTCGCACCCAGAGTCCTCGCCCTGCTTACAGCATAGCGTAGCCTGGGTAGGAGATTTCTCGCTTTGCGAACGCGCGGGTACGCCAATGCTGCGAACGTCCTACGAACCGAGAACCTTTCGAGCCCTCTCGAGTTGCTCCTCTACGGAAGCGGGAGATGTAGAGCCGGTAGACTTCTTGTTCGCCACGCTGCCCTCCGGTGTGAGAAGGTCCCGGGGTAGGCCGACGAGGATGGGATGCGCGGCGGTGAGCTCTTCAGCCGGCACCTCTTCAAGGGTTACGCCCAACTCCTCGCACCGCCGGACTAGCTGCCCAACCGCCCGGTGCGCCTCCCGGAAGGGCACCCCCTGCGCCGCCAGGTAATCCGCGAGCTCGGTCGCCAGAGCGAAGCCGCCCGCCGCCGCCTTCATGCGGGCACCGTCAAAAGAGGCGGTGCGTAGCATCTCTGGTAGCACGGCGAGCATCGCCAGAACCGAGTCCACCGAGTCGAAGAGGGGCTCCTTGTCCTCCTGAAGATCCTTCGAGTAGCCCGGAGGCAGGCCCTTCAGCGTCACGAGCAGGGCGTTCAGGTTGCCGATCAGGCGCCCCGCCTTGCCACGCATCAGCTCGTAGGCGTCGGGATTTTTCTTTTGGGGCATGATGCTGGAGCCCGAGGAGTAGGCGTCGTCGAGCCGAACGAACCCAAACTCTGAGGAGGTCCAGAGCACCCACTCCTCCCCGAGCCTAGAGAGATGCACCCCGAGCACGGTGCAAGCGTAGAGGAGATCCAGGGCAAAATCTCTCTCTGAGACGGCGTCGAGCGAGTTCACGAGCGGCTCCATGCCTAGAGTCTCCGCCGTGAGCGTGGGGTCCACGGGGTGCGGTGTTCCGCCGAGGGCCGCGGCGCCGAGAGGAGAGACGTTCGCCGCCCCACCGGCCGCTTCGAGACGTTTCAGGTCCCTCTCGAACGCCCAGAAATGCGCCAGCAGGTGGTGGGAGAGCAGAATCGGCTGCGCCCGCTGGAGGTGCGTATATCCGGGCAATACCGAGTCTTTGTACCCCTCCGCGACCTCGACGAGCGCGCGCATCGCCGCCAACAAGGCAGCCCTTATGCGCTCCGCCGCATCCCGGACGAAGAGGCGCAGGTCGAGGGCGACCTGGTCGTTACGGCTGCGGCCCGTATGCAGCTTTAGCGCCACGTCGCCGACCAGCTCGCGCAACCTCCGCTCGACGGCTGTGTGCACGTCCTCGTCAGAGGGAGCCCACGAGAACCGCCCTGACCAGACCTCCTCAAGCACCGAGCGCAGGCCCCGTACCAGATCCTCCACCTCTTCGACCGGAATTATCCCCCTCTCGCCGAGCATCCGGGCGTGGGCGATGGAGCCCTGTATATCGTACGGCGCGAGCCGGATGTCGAACGGGATCGAGGCATTCAGCCGCTCGAACGCCTCCGCCGGAGACGCCCCGAACCTACCGCCCCAGAGGGGGTTACTGCCTCTCTCGCTCATAGAGGCAGTTTAGCGAAAGTAACATTCTGTAAACATGCATGCGCCCGAGCGCAGCACACCTCGTTACGGGTAAGAGAACGGTTACCTGCTACAGGCGGGCTCGGCTGCGGAACCGTTGTGTAAGCTATCCTTCTGGTACTTCCTGACCGCCGACTTGAGGGTGCTGAGGCCTAGAGTAGCGTTTCTTGTACGGCTGCCCACGGCCTCGCGCCCGACGCGGTCCACAAAGTCTTCGTAGTCGAGGGCGAGAATCTCGTCCATAGTGTGCCCTTCGCCCTGTACCTGCTCCAGGATCATACTGGTGGCCGCCTGACTGATGATATCTCCTTCGCCAGTGAAGGACAGGGCGTCTATTCGCCCCTCCTTCCCGACCTTGACGTAGATCACGACCGACCCCCCGCACTCGGGGCTACCGCCGGGCATCGCTACGTCCGCGTCCTCCAAAATCCCCTTGTAGCGAGAGTTCTGGTAGTGCTCAACTAGCGTCGCTATCTGGCCCTGGCGATCCAGAGACAACGCCTCCTACCTCTCTATGGGGGCGCGCACGGCGTTGCCCCACTCCGTCCAGGAGCCATCGTAGTTCCTGACGTTGTCGTAGCCGAGCAGGTACTTGAGCACAAACCACGTGTGGCTGCTGCGCTCGCCGATGCGACAGTAAGCTATGACATCCTCGCCTTCGGAGAGCCCCGCCTCACCCTCGTAGATCTCCCTTAGCTCGTCGGCGCTCTTGAACGTTCCGTCCTCACGCACCGCCCTCGCCCACGGTACGTTGGCCGCCCCAGGGATGTGACCGCCCCGCAAAGCACCCTCCTGCGGGTAGTCGGGCATGTGTAGCAGCTCTCCTGAATACTCTCCCGGGCTCCTCACGTCCACCAGCGGACCCCGCTTCTCGAGGTGCTCCATCACGTCTTCCTTGAAGGCCCTTATCTTCGAGTGGTCCATCTGGGGCACCGGGTAATCAGTCCTCGGGAAGGAGGGAACCTCCTGGGTCATCTCCCTGCCCTCCTGCTCCCACTTTATGCGCCCGCCATCCATCACCCGGACGTTGTCGTGCCCGAAGAGCTGGAAGACCCACAGCGCGTAGGTGGCCCACCAGTTGTTCTTGTCCCCGTAGAAGACGACCGTTGTGTCGGGCGTTATACCCTTCTCGCTCATGAGCTGGGCGAAGTGCTCAGGGTCCAGGTAGTCACGGACCAGAGGATCGTTGAGGTCCTCCACCCAGTCGATCTTTACCGCGTTAGGGATATGCCCTATGTCGTAGAGGAGAACGTCCTCGTCGCTCTCGACGATCCTCACGTTGTCTGTGTCGTTGAGGTGCTCGGCGACCCACTCGGTCGTCACCAACGACTCCGGGTTCGCGTAGCCCTTCTGCTGTATCTCCTGATCCATTTTCCTCTCCTGGGTGTCAGCGCAACAGGCGCTTATTCTAAACCATTTCCGATAAAGTTTGTCGGGTATGGTCGAGAGACGGGGCGCGGGAGTATACTTGGCGGCCATGAGAGAGAACCGAGACTACGAGGCACTGATCGGGGAGGCCATCCGGGGTCGACTTAAAGGAGAGGCGCCCTACGCTCTGGCGCGGTTCGCCTACTCTGCCCCTGCCCCTGCGATGAGGGCGGCGGCGGAGGTGCGGGACCGGCTCTTCGGGCCGCGCGTCTCCTACTCCCGCAAGGTTTTTATACCGCTCACGAAGCTGTGCCGGGACAACTGCGGCTACTGTACCTTCGCGAGAGCGCCGCGTCCCGGCGAGCGAGCGTATCTAACACCCGAGGAGGTGCTGGAGGTTGCGCGGGCCGGTGAGGAGGCCGGGTGCAAGGAGGCACTCTTTACGCTCGGGGACAAGCCGGAGAAACGCTACCCGGAGGCGCGGCGGGAGCTAGAGGAGATGGGTTTCTCGAGCACCATTGAGTACCTAGTTCACGCCTGCGGGCTGGTACTAGAGGAGACTGGTTTGCTGCCGCACGCCAACCCCGGGGTGCTCTCCGAAGAAGAGATGCGCGCTCTAAGGAAAGTGTCCGTCTCGCAGGGGATCATGGTAGAGCAGACCTCCGAGCGGCTGCTCGGGAGAGAGATGGCCCACTGGGCCTCGCCAGATAAGGTGCCGGCGCGCCGCATGGAGACGTTGAATGCGGCAGGCCGGTTACGTGTCCCGTTCACAACGGGCCTGCTCGTGGGCATCGGGGAGACCATCGAGGAGCGGGTGGACACCTTGCTCGCCATCCGGGAGCTGCACGAGAGGCACGGTCACCTCCAGGAGTGCATCGTCCAGAACTTCCGGGCCAAGCCCGGGACACGTATGACCCTCGCCCCCGAGCCCTCCGAGGACGCAGTGCTCGCGACCATCGCGCTCGCCCGGCTGCTGCTGCCCGGCGACGTGGCCGTGCAGGCGCCGCCGAACCTGGCAGAGCCTACTCCTCAGAATGGCACTCCCTCCTACGCGCGGTACATCGAGGCCGGGATCAATGATTGGGGCGGCATCTCCCCTGTCACCCCGGATCACGTAAACCCCGAGCGACCCTGGCCGCACCTCGCCGAGCTGGAGCGGGCGACCGAGAACGAAGGCTGCCTGCTGCTCGAACGGCTCGCCCTGCATCCTCCCTACGCCCTCGACGCGCAGAAGTGGGTGGACGAGAAGCCCCGCCCGAAAGTATGGGCCGCCTTAGACGCAGAGGGCTTCGCGCGGGTCGAATCGTGGGCTCCGGGCACGGCGGAGAACGTTCCCGAAGAGGCAGTGCGAGAGACGCGCGGAGGCCGGCCCTCGAAGATGCGCCCCGAGTTTGTCGAGGCACTCTCTGGGGCAGGAGAGCGAGACCTGAACGAAACAGAGATAGCCCTGCTATTCACCGCTCGCGGCACGGAACTCTACGAGCTGTGCAGGGTCGCGGACGAGCTCCGGCAGGCGGTGAACGGTGACGAGGTCACCTACGTCGTCAACCGCAACATCAATTACACCAACCAGTGCTATTTCCGGTGCCGCTTCTGCGCGTTCTCTAAGGGCCCCAAATCTCTGAACTTGCGCGGCGATCCGTACCTCCTCGATACCGCCGAGGTCGCACACCTTGCATACGAGGCGTGGGAGAAGGGCGCGACCGAGGTCTGCATGCAGGGCGGTATCCACGCCGGGTTCACCGGCGAGAGTTACCTGGAGTACCTCCGGGCCGTAAAAGAGAAAGTCCCCGAGATGCATGTCCATGCCTTCACACCCCTGGAGGTCTCGCAGGGAGCCAGGACGCTTGGTATCTCCATTGAAGAGTTCCTCGCGCGGCTCAAGGAGGCGGGGCTGGGGACGCTACCGGGGACGGCGGCGGAGATCCTGGACGACGAGATACGCGAGATCATCTGCCCTGATAAGGTATCCACTGCTGAGTGGTCAGAGGTCATGCGCGCGGCGCACTCTTTGGGCCTGCGCTCTACGACCACGATCATGTTCGGTCACGTAGAAGGTCCGGTCAACTGGGCGCGCCACCTCCTCGTCCTGCGCGATATACAGGCCGAGACGGGCGGTTTTACCGAGTTCGTCCCGCTGCCGTTCGTTCACATGGGCGCACCGCTCTTTTTGCAGGGCCGCTCGCGCAAGGGCCCGACCTTCGCTGAGGCGGTCAAGATGCACGCCGTCGGACGCCTTGCGCTCCACGGTTACATAGACAACGTGCAGGTCTCCTGGGTCAAGATGGGCGTCGAGGGCGCGCAGCTGTGCCTAGAGGCGGGCTGCAACGATCTCGGCGGCACGCTAATGAATGAGAACATCTCGCGGGCGGCTGGGGCGGCCCACGGTCAGGAGATGCTGCCAGAGGATCTGGAGCAGATGATCCGGAAGGTAGGCCGTACCCCCCGCCGGCGCACCACGCTCTACGGCACGCCCGAGCGCGGCACGCCCCAGCGGGCGTACTCTGCGTGCTGCTGGGCTAGAGACTAAGCCGCCTCCGAGCTCTGGACGAGGTTACCGACCTTCCTGAGCAGATCCAGCTTGCTCCGCCCATGGGGCGACTCATCTATCACCTCGGTGAGGTCGAGACCGCAGCGGGCCCTACCCCCGGACGGTAAGTGCTCGCCCATCTGCCACAACGCGAAGCCTTCTATAAGGTACACCTTGCCATCGACAGCAACGAGGCAGTCAGTCCCCTCCTTGCCGTTGTGCTCGGCTAGCTCTTCGAGCGTGTACGAACGGTCGGCGGATTCGCTGGCGCTGCTGCTGGCGGCGGTCTTGCTCGCGGCGCCCCCAGCGCTTGCCGGCTGCAGCTGCCAGTAGACGGCTCCCCCGATCATGGCCAGGCCCAGGATAACGCTGGCGAACGTGGCTAGGACGATGTTTCTGGTCATGGATCAGATCCTGAACGTCTTGGAGTACTCTTCGGCCGTCTCAAGGCAGACCTTGCGCAGGTCCGCCTCAAAGGACTCGCACAGCTCTTTGGCCTGCTCGTCGCCGTCGTAGTACGAGATGAAGTCCTTTACCGCCCCGATGGCACAGTTCGACCGGGCCTCGTAGTCTTCGCCCATCATGCAGGTATCCCTAGTTGTAGCGAGATCGCTGGCGCTGTTGCCGGAGGCGTCCCGGCCCAGGCTCTGGTAGCACGTCTCCCGGTAATCCTTCTCGGCCTCCCCACAAAGTCCGAAGACTTTGCCAAAGTCGCCATCCTGAGTCTGCAAGGCGAACGAGGTCTGCATTATGTAACACTGCTCTTTGTATTCGGTCTCGACGTCGGTACAAGGGTACAGGGGTCTGTCGGCATCGAGGTACTTGGTGGGGTGGCTTGGGTTGTTTGCGGCCATTATGTTCTCCATAAACACCCCGCCATAGCAGGACTCCCTCTCCCACTCGTCCGTTATCGCGTCGCACGTCTTAAGGGACTCGAACAGCTCATTATCCTGGATACCCATAAAGCCGTGACCGAGTCCGTGCACGCAGTTGTAGTGGTAGAAGGAATACCTCTGCTCCTCGCCCATGTCGGCGCAGATCGTGTTCGCCTCGTCCAGTATCTTCTCTGGTCCAATCTTTGCCACCGTCGCCTCCATGGCGCCGTGGTAGTAGCCCGACCAGCAGAAGCTGTCGCCCTCGCCGTACGTGCTGGACAGATCCCCGAGGCGGTCCGCGGCGGCGCGACCAATGACGTGGGTCATCTGGTGGCAGTTGTTCTTCACGAACTCGTTCTCTTCGTACTCGTTCTTTAGATCACGGAAGGCGGCTTTCACACCGGGGCCGAATACCAGCCCCTGGTAACGCTCCTGATAGCAGGCGTAGTCGTTCGCCCGTTCACCGGAACAGTCCACGACGTCTCGCTGAGCCACAAGCCCGGAGAACCAACGGTCGATAAAGGACGGCTGC
Source organism: Actinomycetota bacterium (assembly GCA_030861485.1). Taxonomy (GTDB): domain Bacteria; phylum Actinomycetota; class Rubrobacteria; order Rubrobacterales; family Rubrobacteraceae; genus Rubrobacter_F. The sequence goes on from JALZFP010000059.1 coordinate 11,016, forward strand.
AAGACGATGATGTTGAGCGCCAGCAGCGCTGAACCCATCAGGATGCCTAGAGGCAGCAACCACCACTTGTTGAAACCCTTGAAACCCACTCTCGTGTACCCTCCTCGTCGACAACGCGGCTACGCCGCTCTAAGAGATGGGGCAACGCGGTAGAGGCGAGCCGCAACCGCCGTCCGCCTCGCTCTGGCCACGCGCCGGGACTGTACTACTCATCCCGGCGTTCGTCAACACCGCTCAATCCCGATAGATCACGAGCGCGTCGAGCGACCTCCTAGACCGGCGCTTTGGCGGATCTCTATCCGCATAGCCCAGCGTGAGCAGGGCGTGCGGTACCAGGTTCGGGGCGAGGCCGAGCGCCGCCGTGACTTTCTCTGGGCAGAATAGGGGTGCGCACATCCAGCCCGCGTCGAGACCTATGGAGTAGGCGGCGAGCAGCGCGTTCTGGGCCGCCGCCCCCAGAGACTGCACGGCCATCGTCGTCTCGCTCTCCTGACGCCCGGCGTCCGGGTAGGTGTCCAGCTCCTCAAGGTACAGGCAGAGCAGCACGAGGACCGGCGTATCGAGCAGCCTCCTCCGCGAACTTTCGAGGCGCTTCTCAACCACCTTGGCGCTATCTCCGTCCATCTCCAGGTTGCTCCGCCACTCCTCCCCCATCGCCTCCGCAAGGCGCGCCTTCGTCTCTTTCCGCGTGGCCACGGCGAAGCGCCACGGCTGCCTGCCGTGCGGCGACGGCGCCCAGCGCGCGGCTTCGATCACCCTCTCTACGGCCTTCTCGGGTACCTCTCGGTCCAGGTAGCGCCGCACCGACCGGCGTCCCAGGAGTACGTTCATCAGCGGTTCCGGGCTCTCTGGGGCATCGAGAGCGCCCCATGAGGCGACGCGATTCGGCAGAATAGAGATGACTGGGGTCTCTAACTTCATCCGCTCGTACTGGTGGTACTTGCCCCGCAGGAGCCTAACAGCGGCGCCATGCTCCTCCGTTCCGGGTTCGACCAGATCGGCTCGGCCGCGCACCATGACGAAGGCCAGGAGATCCCAATCCTCCGAGTACCGGTCGGCGACGAGAGCAACGCGCGGGTTCTCGAGAACATTCCGGACGCGCTTGAGGCGGGTCGGGGGTACTTCTTTGGGTTTCTCGTCGAGGGCTATGTAAACCCTGCGCCCGTCGAAGGCGTAGCATACTGGGATTGCATGTGGTTCCCCAGAGGACGCAGCGGTAGCAAGCCGGGCGACCCGCTGCCGGACGAGGAAGGAGGTCTCCTCGGGAGAGAGAACAGCAGGTTCGTCACTCATACCACTATCTGCCGGTCGCATTACTGTCATGATCCATAGCGTAAAGTGTATAGGCTCTCGAAGCCATCGGGTTCGCATGTTCGGCAACAGTCATGGCGAGTAAAAGTATATTAAGGTAAGGATAAGCCTTTACAGAATAAAACCTATCCTAATCCTGGTGCAAGCCGTCGCCATTGCCAGTGAGCGCCGAACCTTGCTACTCCCTTACCTTAGAAGTAGTGCGTTCTCTCTTTTTCAGGATACCCTGGGCTTGCTCGCATTTCATGAGGACCAACGTAAGGTGGCCTTTGTTCTTCTTCGAGGTCGTTCACAATGGGGTAGGCTTCAGAGTACCCCGTATTCTCGCCGCTTCTCGGGACCATCTACGTCAACAGATCACCGGCAGGATACACCGAGCAGTCAACTATCACCCCGGATTGGTGCCAAACCTCATACTCAACGACCGATAAGAAGGGGGTTGAAGCTTGTGTCGCGGTCGTAGACATCCAAGCCCTCAGCGCGCTTGAGACGGTTTACGACGAGATAGGTCAGGGGCGTGGCGAGTACTTCATACGCTGACTTAAAGATCCACTGGGTAACTACAGCCGCAAGCATGACCGAGGTGGGGATGTTTCCGGCAAACGCGAGGACTATAAAGACGAGAGAGTCGAGACCCTGGCCGACGAGGGTCGAGCCGATGGTGCGGCTCCACAGCCAGCGACCGTCCGTGGCCACCTTCATCCTGGCAAGTACGTACGAGTTAGCGAACTCGCCGACGAGGTAGGCCAGGAAGGAGGCAGCCAGGAGGCGTGGCGTATAGCCAAGGATGGTCTCGAAGGCCTCCTGACCCTGCCAGAACGGAGCGGCGGGGAGTATTCCCCCAAGGTAGATGGCGGCGACAGCGAGGAGGTTGCAGAGGAAACCGAGCCAGATCACCCGTCTCGCCGCCCGATAGCCGTAGACTTCGGTTAACACATCACCGCAGATGTAGCTGATCGGGAACACCACCACGGCCGCCGGCAGGACGAGCCCGAATACCCCAATCAGCTTCACCGCCGTAATGTTCGCCGTGATGAGCGCCGTGACGAACAGGGCGACGACCACCACGAACGCATTCGAGTAACCTGTGCTCCTGTGCGCGGCCGGGTCCCGCAAGTTATCTACCTCCCTTTCCGGCAACCACGTCCAGCGTTCGGACGACTCAGTTTATACGGCGCATGAGTCGAACGTGCTAGCTAAGAAGCAGCCGGGTGCCGACGAAGACCAGCATGGCGGCGAGGATGATAGTGAGTGGCTTACCGGGTATGCGCGGGGCGAGTCGGCTCCCGACCAAGACGCCGGGGATGCTCCCGACGAGCAACGTTGCTGCCAGCCCCAGGTCCACGTTGCCCTGCGTGGCGTGGGCGACGCCGGTAACGAGCGAGAGGACGGTGGCGTGGACGATGTCCGTGCCTACCACGACTGCCGGAGACAGAGGGTAGAGCAAGAGCAGTATGATCGCCATGATGCTCCCCGAGCCTATGGAAGTGAGACCTACGAGGTATCCACCGGTAGCACCAAAGAGGATGGTGTAGATCTTGCGCTTGAATGACATCGAGGAGACGCCGTCCCAGCCCGCGTCCTTGCCGGACGACTCGCCACGCACGGGCAAGAAGATCCGAAAGATCAGGGAAGCCCCGACCAGCACCAGGGTGGCGGCTATGATCGTGACCATAATTGAGCGTACCGTCGCCACATCGTAGGAGCGCTCGATAAGCTCTAGCGTTGCCACCCCCAGGAGGCTCGCCGGGACGCTCCCGATCCCCAAAAAAAGCGCTACCTGAAGGTTCACCGACCGCTGCCGATAGTGGGCGGCCGAGC
>JALZFP010000089.1 GCA_030861485.1 Actinomycetota bacterium
GGGTGTTCGTTCTGGTCTCGCTGGTCGTAGTAGTAGCTTACCTCGCGAGGACCGTGGAGGAGCTGCGCCTGAGGCCGGGGTGGACCGTGGTGGGTGTCGTGATGCTGCTGCTGTCGTCGCCGCTGCTCGCCACCTTGGCGCTCGGTCAGGCCTACCCGGTGCTCGGCCTGGGACTCGTGGCGGCGTGGGTCGCCGACAGGCGGGAGAGGCAGGGGTTTTCGGGCGCTGCGCTGGGCCTGGTCGTGGCGTTGAAGCCTTCGCTGCTGCCCGTGCTGCTGTGGCCGCTTGCGCGGCAGAGATGGAGGATGCTGGCGGCGGCGGTCGTCTCGGGGGCCGTGGCCACGCTAGTCGGCGTCGCCGTGCTCGGGCCGGGGGCTACTTTCGACTACATCGGGGTCCTGAGTGACCGGTCGGTCAGCGCCTACTGGGACAACGCCTCCCTGCCCGCGGCGGCGGCGCGGTTGTTTACGGAGAACCCTTACGCCCAGAACGTCGCGACGCTTCCGTGGGCGGTTTTCGTGGGCTACGCGCTCGGGATCGCCGCCATCGCCTTGTCCGCCATGAGGGTCAGGCATGGGCCCGAGGTCGGGTTGTGGGTCCTCGTCGCGGCCGCGCTGCTGGCTTCGCCCATCGCCTGGCACAACTATCTGGTGCTGCTCGGTCCCGGTGTCCTGCTGCTCCTGGCGCGGGGAATGGCTGCTCCCGCTTTCCTGCTTCTCGCGTTGCAGGCCATTCCCGCGCAGTGGCCCCTGATCTGGAACCAGAGGGGCACTGTCGCGGCCTCCCTGGCGATGACGTTGTATCTGTACATCCTGGTCGCGCACTGGCTCGCCCTCCTGGCCGCGACGAAGGAGCCTGCCGGTGTCCACGAAAGGGCGAAGAGCGGGTAGCGATTACAACACCCGAATGGCATCATTCCGGTTCGGGTATAGGGACCGAATACTCCCCAGCGGAAAGGTGGAAGAGATGGCACAAACCATCACACAGCGCATAGTCGAGGCATTGCCCTTCCTGGACAACGTCGCCGAGGCCGTACAGCCCGAGGTGCAGAAGGCGGTCGGCGCCGGCGGCACGACGGCGCGCAACGTGCTCGACGGCGTCTGGTTCGAAGTACCGTTGCATCCCGTGCTGACAGACGTTCCTATCGGGTCCTGGACCGCGGCGCTCGTCTTCGACGGGCTCGACGTTGCGACCGGGAAGAGGCCCATGCGGCACGCGGCCGACGCCTCGCTCGTGTTCGGGACGGTCGGGGCGCTAGGGGCCGCCGTCACCGGGCTCTCCGACTGGCGGTACCTGAGCGGCGGGTCGAGGAGGATGGGGGTCGCGCACGGCCTGCTGAACACGATCGGACTCGTTCTCAGCATCACTTCGCTCGTCCTCAGGGCCACGGAACGCAGAAACGCCGGACGCCTGGTCTTCCTGACCGGGTATTCCATCAGCGGCATGGCCGCCCATATCGGCGGGGAACTCTCCTACCACCACGGATTGCGCGTAGACAGGAACGTCTTCGAGGGGGCGGGCCCCGACGAGTTTACCCCCGTTCTCGACGAGGGCGAGCTGGCGCAGAACGACATGCGCCGGGTCGAGGTGGACGGGGTGGGCGTGCTCCTAAGCCGCTCTTCGGGCGGCGAGGTCTGTGCCATCGCGGCCACCTGCAACCATTTCAGCGGTCCACTGGAGCAGGGCGAACGCGAGGGCAACACCGTCGTCTGCCCCTGGCACAACTCCCGCTTCGACCTCTGCAGCGGCCAGGTCATCGACGGCCCGGCCGTCTTCCCCCAATCGCGCTACGAAACCCGTTTGAGGGATGGGAAGATCGAGGTCAAAGCCGCCCCCGAGAACGTGCAGAAGAAGGTCAGGTAGCTTAGAGCACGCTTCGGCCCGGCCCACGCTTGTCAGCATGTCGGCTGCGCCGGCTTGTCAGCTTTTGCCGTTCCGGCCCCGCCCGAGCGCGCACGAGGAACAGTTGCTCGCGGAGGTCGGGTTCCACGCTCGTGGGGGCGCTCAGAGACGAGCTCCTGAAGGCTGAAAGCCGCGAAGCGGCGGGCTGACAAGCGTGGGCCGGGCCGAAGCGTACTGACTAGCTCTTTTCTAGGCTTTCGAGGGCTTCGGCGGCGGCGCGGCGGAGGGCGCGGTTGGAGTCGACCTGGAAGACCCTCTGGAGGTCGCCGCGGGCGCGGGCCCTCTCGCCCAGGGAGGCGAGGGCCGAGGCCCTGTTGTAGTAGGCGATGCCAAGTCTGGGGTCGAGCTTTATGGCCCTGTTCGTGGCCTCCAGGGCGGCGCCGGGGTTGCCGGAGGCGTCGAGGCTCGCCCCCAGGGCCGAGTAGTAGCGCGGGAGAGGGCGGCGGGCGGAGATCTCGTCGTAGAGATCGGCGGCCTTCTCGTACTCGCCCCTGCGGAAGGCGGCCCCGGCCCGGCGTTCGTCCGGGGTGACGGCGCGCGTCATCAGGGCCGTCAGGACGGCGGCGCCGCCGACGTAGACGAGCAGGACGCGGCCGTAGTTTTCGATGGTCGCGAGGTTCATCACGAAGGGCAAGCCGGCGACGAACACGCCCGTCGAGAGGGGTGGGATCAGGCGCAGGAAAAACTCCCTGTAGGCCCGCACGCGCAACAGGTCCCTGTTCTGGCGGCCGATCAGGAAGGTAAAGACCGCCAGGATGACGAGCGCGCCCAGCGTCGGATAGAGTAGCTTCACGAGAGTTCTTCCAGCATCCCTCGGGCGGCCGACCGAAAGCGGCGGGGGAGGTCCGCCTCGAGCGCCTTCTTCAGGTCCTTTATGGCCCTGCTCTTCTTTCCCATCCGCTGCAGGACGAGGGCGCGGTTGTAGTAGGCAAGGCCGTATCCGGGATCGTCTTCTATCGCCTGCGTCGAGAGGTCGACGGATTCGTCGTAACGCTCCGAAGCCCCGAGGGCGGCCCCCAGAAAGGCCTTGTTGCGGGCTAGCGGCTTCTCCTCGACCAGCTGCTCGTAGAGCTCCACAGCCCGCGCGTAGTCGCCGCTGCGGAAGGCCCTGTTGGCCCGGCGCTCCAGCGAGGAGACGGAAAGGAGGCTCGCGCCGATTACGGCGACGGCGGCTACGGCCATCCAGGCCAGGAGCGTCCACCCCGCTCCGTAGCTCTGGACTACCAGCAGGCTCAGCACCATCAACAGCAGCGCGAAGAAGGGAAGGGCACGGCGGGCGAGGTCCCCCCAGGCTCTGGCCCTGGCGAGGTCCCGGTTGGCGACGTAGATCGACTGCCAGCTTGCGAAGAGGAGCAGGAAGATCAAAACTACCGTTATCGCTACCGAGCCCACGTTCCCCCCTAGGTGCCGACCGGCGCGGGCCGGAGGCTTTCAAGCACCGCGAACGCGGGCGCGACCAGCCCGTCGAAGTCGTCGTCCGGGAGGACGGGCTGCGCCCCCTCGACGGAGACGGGTTCCCCGAGTTCGATCCAGGACTTGCATCCCCCGTACTCGTCCCTGTAAGGGAGCTCGACCGCTCCGGGCAGCAGATAGGTTCGCAAGACGAGGACGGTAAGTGGCTTTTTGGGGCGCCACTTGAAGCGGCTTTCGGCGTACTCGGGCGTCCACATGTGGTGCGGTTCAAGTGCCGCGAGTTCCTCCGCCTCGGAGACCTCGTAGGCGCCCTCTACCTCGGCGAACGAAGAGAAGCGCAAGGGCCCGTCGTCGGTGAGGTCGGGGGTGCCTTCCATCAGACCGCGGTACTCGCTTTTCAGCAACTCCTGCCTCTGGTGCTCGTAGCCGGGGAGGAGCAGGAAGCGCGCCCGCGGCACGGCGAAGGCCTTCTCCCGTATGCCGCCCTTCCTGACCACGAGCGCCGTCTTCCCGCGCTCGAGCGCCCTTACCGCGACCGCCCACTCCTTCAGCGCGAACCGTAGAGAATCCAAGACATCACCTCTCGTATAATGCGACCGTCGTGCAAGGGATTATATGACTATATGGGGCGGACGTAATCGCCTCGGCAGGAGGCTTCAGATGACAGAGCAACAGACGCCGCACCGCGCGGAGCGGGACTCGATGGGGGAGGTCAGGGTACCCCGCGACGCCCTCTTCGGCGCCCAGACCCGTCGCGCTCTGGACAACTTCCCGATCAGCGACCTGCGCAAGCCGCGTCGCTTCGTCGAAGCCCTCGGGGCGATAAAGCTCGAGGCCGCCGTCGTCAACAAAGAGCTGGGGCTGCTCGACGACGAGCTCAAGGACGCCATCGTGGAGGCGGCCGAGGAGGTGGTCGAAGGGAGGCTCGACCACGCCTTCGTACTGGACGTGTTCCAGACCGGGTCAGGCACCTCCACCAACATGAACGCCAACGAGGTCATCTCCAACCGGGCGATCCAGATCCTCGGCGGCGAACTCGGCTCGAAGAGCCCGGTCCACCCGAACGACCACGTGAACATGGGCCAGTCCTCAAACGATGTCATCCCCACGGCCATCCACCTCTCGGCCCTAATCTCTATCGAGCAAGACCTCATGCCGGCCCTGGAGAAGCTGCGGGGCGCCCTGGAGGAGAAAGCCGTACAGTTCGACGACGTGGTCAAGACGGGGAGGACGCACCTCCAGGACGCCACCCCGATCCGTCTCGGCCAGGAGTTCCGGGGCTACGCCGGCCAGATGGAGCGCGGGATGGAGAGGCTGCGCAAAGCGCAGGACGACCTCTCCGAGGTGGCCCTGGGCGGCACGGCCGTCGGCACCGGCGTCAACACCCACCCCCAGTTCGCCGCCCGCGTGTGCGAGAGGTTGAGCGAGCGGTTCGGGGTCGAGGTCAGGGAGACGGAGAACCACTTCCAGGCGCAGAGCGCGATGGACGGGACCGTATTTGCGAGCGGGGCCTTAAAGACCGTCGCTGTCGGCCTCATGAAGATCTCGAACGACATCCGCTGGCTCGGGAGCGGGCCGCGGGCCGGCATCGGAGAGATAGCGCTTCCCGAGGTGCAGCCCGGTTCTTCCATCATGCCAGGCAAGGTCAACCCCGTGATCGCCGAGAGCGCCGCGATGGTCGCCGCGCAGGTGATGGGCAACGACGCCACCATAACCATCGCAGGCCAGAGCGGCAACTTCGAACTCAACACCATGCTCCCGCTCATCGCCTACAACCTCCTGCAGTCAATCGATATCCTTGGCGGTGCCGCTGCCAACCTCGCCAACCAGACCGTTGTGGGCCTGGAGGCCACCGAGCGCGGCCCCGAGCTCGTCGAGAAGGGCCTCATGCTAGCCACCGCGCTTGCCCCTGAGGTCGGTTACGATAAGGCCGCCGAGATCGCCAAAGAAGCCTTCAAGACCGGCAAGACCATCCGCGAGATCGCTCGTGAACAGACCGACCTCTCCGACGAGGAGCTGGACGAGGTGCTCGACGCCAAGAAGATGACGGGGACGTAGATCCCAGCCGCGCCTGACATGGGGGCGATGCGGGTCGAGAGGCTCTCCGGCATCGAGCAGGTGGACGTGGCGGCGTGGCGCGCGCTAGAGCCGCCGGATTTCCCGTTCTTCGACTTTGGGTTCCTTCGTGCGCTGGAGCGCTCGGGCAGCATCGGAGGCGCGAGCGGATGGTCACCGGTCTACCTCGTCTGCGAGGAAGGAGGACGCCTCCTGGGTGCGCTCCCTCTCTACCTCAAGACGAACAGCTATGGCGAGTACATTTTTGACTGGGGCTGGGCGCAGGCGTATCGGGAGCACGGGCTCTCGTATTACCCGAAGCTCGTGGCCGCCGTGCCGTTTACACCCGCTACGGGGCCCAAGATACTCGTGCAGCCCGATGTCGAAGACCGCGGGGCGGTGGCGCGTGCCCTGCTCGACGCGGCCCGGAGGCTCGCTGACGAGTGGGACGTCAGCTCGTCGCACGCGCTCTTTCTGCCCGAGGAGGAGCTCGACGAGTTCACCCACCGGGGGTTCGCGGTGCGCCACTCGCTGCAGTTCCACTGGCGCAACCGCGGCTACGGCGCATTCTCGGACTACCTGGACGCGCTCGTAAGCAAGCGCCGGCGTCAGATCTTACGCGAGCGCCGCCAGCTGGAAGGCGAAGGGCTCCAGATCGAGCGGCTCACGGGGGAGGATCTCGGCAGCGAACATGCCACCTTGATGTACCGGTTTTACCTCGCTACGTACGACAAGAAGTGGGGTAGTCCGTACCTTACACGGGCGTTCTTCGAAGAGGCCTTTCGGACGATAAAGGACCGTATCCTGCTCGTCCTCGCCCGCGAGCTGAGAACGGGCCGCCCGGTCGCGGGCGCGCTCAACTTCTTCAAGGGCCGAAACCTCTACGGCCGCTACTGGGGCGCCGCCGAAGAGCGGCGCAATCTGCACTTCGAGCTCTGCTACTATCAGGCTATAGAGTTCGCTATCGAGCGGGGTCTCAAGCTCTTCGAGGCCGGTGCGCAGGGGGAGCACAAGCTCGCGCGTGGTTTCCTCCCGTCCCTCACGTACAGTGCGCACGAGATTCGCCACCCCGGGTTCAGACGCGCGATCGAGCGGTACCTCGCGGAGGAGAGGGAGATGCTCGCCGAGGATATGGCAGCATACCTTCACCACGATCCGTACAAACGCTGACGCTAGCCGAACATAGATACCTAGCGGCTCCAGGCGTCCGGGCGGCGCGTCTGGAGCCGCAGGTATAATCACGGTTGAAGGGACAGGGATGGTAGATCTTTCTTCTACACCGGCACCCGGAGCGGGAATGCCAACCCCCGGCTCCGCTGAAGAGCTTCGGCGCTTCGCGCGAATCCAGGAGCGGCTGGCTCCCATGTTCCGGCGGATATTTCCGTACCCGCGCGCCCCACGGACCATAGTGGTGGTGCCCAGCCTCTCACTGGACGCGGAGGAACTGGAGAAGATCTCCGGAGTGAACCACTACGAGGAGCGGATGCTGTGCATGCTGATGCTGCTGCGTATGCCCCGCACCCACCTCGTCTTCGTTACGAGCCAGCCGATCGCCGCGCCCATCGTGGACTATTATCTACACCTGCTTCCGGGCGTTCCTTTCCGTCACGCGCGGGGGCGGCTGACGCTCCTGAGTTGCTACGACGCCTCCAAGCTGCCGTTGACGCAGAAGGTCCTCGAGCGTCCTCGGCTGATGGGGCGCATCTGGTCCGCCATCCCCGACCCCGAAGCGGCCCACATAACCTGCTTCAACAGCACGCCGCTGGAGCGCACCCTCGCCGTGAAGCTGAACATCCCTCTCTATGCGAACGACCCGGAGTTGGCCCATCTGGGCTCGAAGAGCGGCAGCCGGGAGGTGTTCCGGGAGGCAGAGGTCCCGATGCCGGACGGGTTTGAGCACCTGCGCGACGAGCAGGACGTTATGGAGGCCGTCATCGAGCTCAAGCGTCGCCGCCCGGAGGTGCGGCGCATGGTAGTCAAGCTGAACGAGGGCTTCTCAGGGGAGGGCAACGCGGTCTTCCCTTGCGAAGACGCTCCGGAGGGGAGGGAGCTTGCGCAGTGGGTCCGGGACAAGCTGCCGCGACGAATACGCTTCGAGGCTAGCGACGAGAGCTGGGAGCGCTACTGCCACAAGTTTACGGAGATGGGTGGCATCGTCGAGTGCTTTGTTGAGGGCACGGAGGTGCGCTCCCCGTCGGTGCAGTGCCGGATAGACCCTCTTGGTGAGGTGACGATCATCTCGACCCACGACCAGGTGCTCGGCGGGCCGTCCGGCCAGATCTTCCTGGGCAGCACCTTCCCCGCCGACGCCGAGTACAGCAGGGACATTCAGGAGGCAGGATGGCGCGTGGCGGAGGTACTCAAACAACGAGGGGCGCTGGGGCGCTTCGCCATCGACTTTATCTCCGTAAAGCGCGAGGAGCGCTGGGAGCACGCCGCCATCGAGATCAACCTGAGAAAAGGCGGCACGACCCACCCCTACCTGATGCTGCGGTTTCTCACCGACGGCACCTACGACCCGGAGAACGGGCTCTACTGCACGCCCACCGGCCAGCCCTGCTACTATTACGCCTCCGACAACCTCCAGAGCCCGGCGTACAAGGGCCTAACCCCCGACGACCTGGTGGACATCTCGGTGGACTTTGGCCTGCACTTCGACGGTGCGGCTCAGCAGGGGGTCGTCTTTCACCTGATCGGGGCGCTCTCTGAGTACGGCAAGCTCGGTACCGTGTGCATTGGCGACAACCGCCAGAGCGCCGAGAAGTTCTACCGCGACACGGTGGCGGTGCTGGACCGCGAAGCACAGCAGTAGCATGCTGCGGGAAGGGACTTACTGAAGCAGGGCTCACTGAAGCAGGACTCGTCAACAGAAAAGGGTTAGCCTCGAATAGCTATCTGCGTACGGTGGATGCTAATAAGAGTCAATAAGATCCATGCTAACTCGTTGAGTTGATCTCCAACGATAAAACACAACGGTTTCTTCGCAAGAGCATAATGCTTCCCTTATATGAAAACAGCGCCCAATTCTGCTAAGGTAGCCGCTGGGTTTTGGATCGGGCTATGCCTCGCGATCCGAAATCGCATGTCCAGAGTCTAGAATGGAGGAGTTTTGGCGTGCGGATCGTCGTGACCGGCTCACTGGCCTACGACTATATCATGAACTTTCCTGGCCAATTCAAGGATCATATCCTGCCCGATAAGGTCCACATGCTGACGGTCAGCTTCCTAGTCGAATCCATGCGCCGGATGCGCGGGGGTGTGGCGGGCAATATCGCCTACACGCTGGCGCTGCTCGGGGAGCGTCCGCTGGTGGTCGCGAGCGCCGGGGGGGACTTCGGCGAGTACCGGAAGTGGATGGAGCAACAGGGCATCGATGCTGGAGGCATCGCCGAGATCGAGGAGGATTTCACGGCCTCCTGCTTTATCAACACCGACGAGTCGAACAACCAGATCGTGGCCTTCTACCCCGGTGCGATGGGGGAGGCCAAGAACCTTTCGCTGCTGGATCTGGGCCTGGGCGAGGAGGACCTGGTGGTGATCTCCCCGACGGACCCCGAGGCGATGTCGCGCTACGCGGACGAGTGCCGGCAGCTCGGCGTGCGGTTCTTGTTCGACCCCGGCAAGCAGACGCCCCGACTAGACGGCGAGCACATTCTGACCGGGCTGGAGGGGGCGAGTGTCCTGATCGGCAACGACTACGAGTTTGCCATGATGGCCCGCAAGACGGGCCGGAGCGAGGAGGAGTTGATCTCCTCGGTACCTCTGGCGGTGGTCACGCGCGGCGGTGAGGGCTCGACGATCTATGCCGAGGATGGAGGAAAGGTGGAGATCCCCATCGCACCGATCTCGAAGCTGACCGATCCGACCGGCGCGGGGGACGCCTATATAGGCGGGTTTGTCTTTGGGCTGGCGCGCGGCTTCTCGCTGGAGGTGGCCGGACGTGTGGCGGCCCTGGCGGGGGCCTACGCGATCGAGCACCAGGGCTGCCAGGAGCACCACTACACGCCGGAAGAGTTCGTCGAGCGCTACGAGGGCGCCTTCGGGCCATCCCCGGAGGTCGAGGCGCTCGTCGAGTCGGCGAAGCGGTAGAACAGCTTCCAGGAAAAAGAGCAAGTATAAGGAGGAACAGACTCACGTGATAAAGAGCTATGACATAAAGGACATTGAGCTCGCCGAGATGGGGCGCGACCGCATCGTCTGGGCCGAGAAGGAGATGCCGGTGCTGCGTCTGATCCGGGAGCGCTTCGCGAAGGAGCGCCCGCTGGAGGGGCTACGAATCTCGGCGTGCCTGCACGTCACCTCAGAGACGGCCAACCTAGCGCGTACGCTGGCCGCCGGCGGTGCCGACGTGGTCGTGTGCGCCTCCAACCCACTCTCGACCCAGGACGACGTCTCGGCGTCGCTCGTGGCCCACGAGAACATCCCCGTCTACGCGATTAAGGGCGAAGACAACGACACCTACTATAGCCACCTTAACTCCGCGCTCGACCACAACCCCCAGATCACAATGGATGACGGCGCGGATCTAGTTACCGGTGTGCTCAAGCAGCGGTCCGACCTGATCCCGAACATGCTCGGCTCGACCGAGGAGACGACGACCGGCGTCATCCGCCTGAAGGCGATGGCCGTCGATGGCGTGCTCAACTTCCCCGTCATCGCCGTCAACGACTCGGACACGAAGCACCTCTTCGATAACCGCTACGGCACTGGCCAGAGCACGATAGATGGCATCATCCGCGCGACCAACGTGCTGCTCGCTGGCAAGACCTTCGTGGTGGGCGGCTACGGCTACTGCTCGCGTGGTATAGCCGAGCGCGCGCACGGCCTGGGGGCCAACGTCATCGTCACCGAGGTAGACCCGATCCGGGCGCTGGAGGCCGCAATGGACGGCTACCGGGTGATGCCCATGAGAGAGGCCGCAAAGGTCGCCGACTTCATCGTAACGGCGACCGGCGACAGGGACGTGGTCGCCCGCGAGCACTTCGAGGTTATGAAGGACGGTTGCATCGTCGCCAACTCGGGCCACTTCAACGTCGAGATAGACATACCGGCGCTCGAGGAGATGAGCGTCGAGAAGCGCGAGCCGCGCCAGTTCGTAGAGCAGTT
>JALZFP010000158.1 GCA_030861485.1 Actinomycetota bacterium
TCGTACACCGTGTCCCCGTTCGCAACGTTTGCGGACGAGTTGCGTAAGATTTGTTGAGCCGTCATTGGAGCTATCTCGGAGACTAAGCTGAACCTCTCCTCCCTCATACTCGTCGCCATCGCGTTGCTCATAACGCTTGCGGTCCTTTTTTCCATGATGCGGCGGCCTGCGCTCAGGCGGATGGGGCTTCGCAACCTGACGCGGCGCAAGTGGAACACGGTCCTGGTCGTCCTCGGCTCGATGGTTGGGACGGCGCTTATCTCGGGCTCTCTGGTCTTGGGCGACAGCACCGGGCGCTTCCAGGAGAACGAGGCTCGCCAGACTCTGGGGGAGATCGACGAGGTTGTGGGGCAGGCGGGGCAACGGCTCCCGAGCGACCGCCGCCCCAAGCCCCTCTTTGACGCCTCCTTGGCGGACGGTATAACACCTGAGGCCGTCCGCGAGTTGACCGAGACCGATGAGGAGGCCACGGGTGGCGTAATAGACCGTGTCTCCGGCGCTCTGAGGCTCCGGGAAGGCCCCGCGGGCGTGGACGGCGTTCTCGGGGCTTTGACCGGCGAGGTCCCCGCGGAGTCCCTCAACAACGCGGGGGAGACGGTGGTCGCCGTGCCCGCCATAACTGTTGTCGGAACCGATTGGGAGGAGCTGGGGTCTTTTGGGGAGGAGCCTCCGCCGGTGGCCGAACGTTCCGAGCCTGGACCCGGCGAGCTGTACGCCTCGGAGGGTCTGGCGGAGGGGCTGGAGTTGGGCGAGGGTTCGAGTGTACGCCTCGTGGGACGTGGGGGAGCAGAGGAGTTTACCGTGGCGGCGGTCGTGCCGGAGGAGGGAATCTCGGGCTACGAGGCGCGCTTCTCCAGTGGTGCGGGGACGGCGGTCGTGGGCGAGGAGGACGCGCGCGGGCTCTTCGGCGCTGACGCTGGACAGATCAACGCGATCTTTGTGAGCAACGAGGGGGGAGTTACCTCGGGTGTCGAAGGCTCAGAGCGGGTGACGGCGGCGGTGGAGGAGATCCTGGCGGGGGAGGAAAGGTTTCAGGTCTCGGAGGCCAAGAAGGATGTTCTTGAAGGGGGAGGGTTCCAGATCGAGGACATCTTCTTGATGATCAGCTCTTTCGCCATCCTCGCCGGGATACTCCTGATCGTCAATATCTACACGATGCTCGCCGAAGAGCGCAAGGGCGAGCTGGGTATTTTGCGGGCCGTCGCCCTCAAGCGGGCCGGTCTCGTGCGCCTCTTCGTCTACGAGGGCTACGCCTACAGCCTCCTCGCCTCCCTGGTTGGGGCCCTCGTCGGGCTCGGTGTCGCGGCCGGTCTCGTGTGGGGCCTGAACCGGGCGACGGAGTCCTTCGAGGACCTGTTCAACGACGACCTGACCATCCCGTTCTACGTCGAGCCGGCCTCGCTCGTCGTCGCCGCCTCCTCTGGGCTCGTCGTCACCTTCCTCGCCGTCTTCTTTACCAGCCTCCGCATCGGCTCTCTGGGGGTCGTCGCCGCCATCCGTGATCTGCCGGAGGAGAAGAAACCACGCCAACGGCGGTTCCGACTCGTTTTGTGGGTCCTGTTGTTTGTCGTGGGCGCCGGTCTCGCCGCTGCGGGTTTCGCGCTCGAAGACGGCTACCTCATGCTGCTAGGACCAGTGTCGGCGTCGTTCGGGCTTGGCCTGCTCTTGCAAGGGCTCTTGCCGGCCCGACTCGTCTGGTCGGTCGTCGGGGCGGGGGTGCTTGCGTACTCGTACCTCGCTAACCGTTTCGAGGCGGTGGCGCAGACGAATGAGGCGAGCCCGGCGATGTTCTTTGTCGAGGGTGTGTTGATGGTGCTCGGGGCGATCCTGCTGGCGGCTTTCAACCTTGGGCTCATCTACGGCGTACTACGCTTCTTTATGCGCCTCGCGCCGGCTCTCGCGCCCGTCCTGAAGATGGCGGTCGCCCACCCGGCCTCCCGGCCCGCCCGTACCGGCTTCACGCTCGCGATGTACGCGCTGATCCTGTACATGGTCACCATAAGCTCCATCTTCTCCAGCACCCAGACAGCCGCAACCATGCAGACCCGCGACGAGCAGCT
>JALZFP010000166.1 GCA_030861485.1 Actinomycetota bacterium
AACGCCGCTGCGGAGTACGAGCGGGTGGCAGATCCTCAGGAGGCTACTTTGGATGGGTTTCTGCAGGAGCAGGCGCTCTTTTCGGAGGCGGACAGGCTTACGGGAGAGGGGAGGGTCACGCTGATGACGCTCCACAATGCAAAGGGCCTGGAGTACGACCACGTCTTTGTAGTGGGGATGGAGGAGGGCACGTTCCCGCACGCCCGTTCCATGGACGAGCAGAACCTCGAGGAGGAGCGCCGCCTCTGCTACGTCGGAATCACGCGGGCGAGGAAGACGCTCACGCTCTCATATGCCCGCGTGCGCTCGACCTACGGCGAGCGGGAGTACCAGATGCCCTCGCGCTTTCTCTCGGAGATCCCGGAGCGGTTAAAGGCCGGGACGGTGCCGGGCGGGCGCGCGCGGCGCGACGGGTGGGGCGGGGCGTCTCGCAGGGGGGAGCCCGAGGGTGCCGCTCCGGCGGACTACAGCGCGGGGGAGAGGGTGCGGCACGCGAAGTTCGGGGTGGGAGAGATCGTCGAGGCGCAAAAGGGCAGGGTCGTGGTGCGATTCGGCTCTGAGGAGAGGATTTTCGTGCCGGAGCTGGCGCCCTTGAGCAAGGCGTAGCCCAGAGAGCAGAGGATGAAAGCCCGAAGGGGAAGTTATATGCCACACATTTATGTTACCGGACACAAAAACCCGGACACGGATGCGATAGCGTCGGC
This sequence comes from Actinomycetota bacterium, assembly GCA_030861485.1. Classification (GTDB taxonomy): domain Bacteria; phylum Actinomycetota; class Rubrobacteria; order Rubrobacterales; family Rubrobacteraceae; genus Rubrobacter_F. Next base: position 705 of record JALZFP010000166.1, read on the forward strand.
GATCGGGTACGCCGAACTCAAGAGCAAGCTGAACCCGCACGACGTCTACGCCCCGGCACGCCTGGGGGAGGTGAACGCCCAGACGCGCTGGGCGCTGGAGAAGAGCGGAGCTAGGGAGCCGAGGCTGCTAAAGCATATCAAGCTCCGGGTAAAGGACGTGATGAAGGACGTGGTGACGGCCCACAGAAACGATCCCTTACGCAACCTTGGGCTCGCCATGGCAAAGAGGAACATAGGCCAGGTGCCCATAGTGGACGACGGGGACGTGCTCGTCGGTATCGTGACCGAGAGAGACCTGGCGCGCATGTATATCCGGGAGTCACGGGAGGCTTCTAGCTTCGCCGGGACCCCGGTCTCGGCCCGTTCGATGGTCGAGGTTTTAGAGGGCGAGTTGCTCGCCGAGGCGGACAAGCAGGCCAGCGGCAAGCTGTGGGTGATCGCACGCAGCGTAGAATCCATGGGTCAGCAGATGGAGCCCGGCGACATCGTCATTATCGGGGACAGACCGGAGGGACAACGGCGCGCCATCGAGCTCGGGGCGGGTGTCCTGGTGGTCTCGAACGGGGTAAGACCCGATGATGAGATACTAAAGCTGGCCGAGGAGAAGGGGACGACGGTCGTGCTCAGCCCCCTGGACTCTTACGTGACGAGCCGCATGGTACAGCTCTCCGTACCTTGTTGGGAGATTATGAGCGAGGACCCGCTGACGGTAGATCTGGAGGCGCTCGTAACGGACATAACCCCGCAGGTCATGGAGGTGCACTACCGGGCGGCGGTCGCCGTGGACGAGAACAAGGCGCCTATAGGAATAGTGACGAGGACGGACCTCATTAATCCCGTACCCCGGCGCGTCCTTCTCGTGGACCACGCCGAGAGGGGCCAGAGCGTCCCCGGCGTGGAGGAGGCCCAAGTCGTCGAGATCCTCGACCACCACCACGTGGGCAACATCGAGACCAGGGTTCCCATCCCGGCCACCTTCGACCCTGTCGGCTCGACGGCTACCCTGATCGTCGAGCGGTACAAGGAGAACAGCCTCAGGCCCGAGGAGCCGACGGCGAAGATGCTGCTCGCTGCGGTTCTCTCGGATACGGTTATCTTCAACTCCCCGACGACGACCGAGCGCGACCACGAGGCCGTGCGCTACCTGGAGGAGCTTCTGGACCTCGACGCCCGCGAGTTCGGCACGGAGATGTTCGAGGCTTCGTCGGACGTCTCGGGTCTTTCGGCCGGGCAGATCGTGGACCGCGACCTCAAAGAGTACGCCCTCGGGGACGGGGCGGCGATGAGCATATCCCAGATAGAGACCGTGGGCGCCGGGCCCCTGGAGCGCAAGGACGAGCTGCTCGGCGCCCTGGAGGAGGTGCGCCGCGAGAACGGCTACCTCTTCGCGGCGCTCATGGTCACGGACATCATAAGCCAGGGCACGGAGCTCCTGTGCGTCGGCGACTGCGCTCCCATCGAGCGGGCGTTTGACCAGCAGGCCAGCGACCACGTCATCGACCTGCCCGGTGTGATGAGCCGCAAAAAGCAGGTCGCTCCCAAGCTGCTCGCGGCCTTTTAAGGGGTGTAAGTGGCGGGGATCCTGGACGGCAAAGCCGTCGCTGCGACGATACGAGCTGAGGTGGCCGAAGGGGTCACGGAGCTAAGGGAACGGCGTATCCCTGTACGACTCGACGTAGTCCTCGTCGGCGACGATCCGGCCTCGGCGACCTACGTCCGCATGAAGCAGAGGGACTGCGCCGAGGTCGGCATCGAGTCGCAGACGCACCGCTTTACGGCGGAGGCCTCGCAGGAGGAGCTCGCCGCCCTCGTCGAGGAGCTCAACGCCGAGGCGGCTGTCTCTGGCTTCTTTATACAGCTCCCGTTGCCCGGCGGCCTCGACCCGCTCGCCCTGATCTCCTCGATAGACCCTGCCAAAGACGTGGATGGCTTGAGTCCCTTGAGCGCGGGGAGGCTCGCCGTCGGTTTGCCAAGCCTTCTGCCCTGCACCCCGCACGGCGTCGTCCAGCTCCTTAGGCGCAGCGGCGTAGAGATAGAGGGCAGGGAGGCCGTTGTGATCGGACGCTCCAACCTCGTCGGCAAACCTCTGGTTCAACTCCTGCTGCGCGAGAACGCCACCGTCACCGTCTGCCACTCCCGTACGAGAGACTTGCCGGAGGTAGCGCGCCGGGCGAATCTCCTCATCGTCGCCGCGGGGAGGCGGGAGTTCGTGGGGGCCGAGTACGTAAGGGAAGGGGCGGTGGTCGTGGACGTCGGTATACACACCAGGGAGGAGGGCGGCCTTGTCGGCGACGTGAGGTTCGATGAGGTCGAACCCAGAGCGTCCCGCATATCGCCGGTACCAGGAGGGGTAGGGCCGATGACGCGGGCGATGCTGCTATACAACACGCTCCAGGCCGCACGGGCCGTGGGTGGCTTGGCTGGATAGAGAGCATCCTAAACAGGGGTGGCCCGGGTCTTACCGGCTATCCCGCGGTGCGTAGAGACGAGGTCCATGCTGCTCTCCGGGCGCTGTCAGATCTTCGGGTTCTAAAGTGGTGAAGCCTCAGCTTCGTCGTCCGCGATGCCGGGACAAAACACCGCTCTGGCGTCGGTGAGAATGGAATAGGGCTTCGCTCGGGTTGGCGGCCGGGCTCTCACCTTCGTTCCGGTCGACGAACTGATCGTGTTCCATTCTCCACGCAACTAAACGCTAAGCTGCGCTAAGATAGGACCAACCGCACATAAAAAAAGCCGGAGGTGAGAGATGATATCCGAAAAAGAGGTGCGCCACGTCGCCAACCTGGCCCGGTTGGGGCTCACGGACGGCGAGGTGAAGCAGATGAGCGGACAGCTCGGGGCGATCATAGACAGCATAGATCAGATAGGGGAGCTGGACCTCTCGGACGTCACCCCAACGTCGAACGCTCTAAACCTGACGAACGTCTTCAGGCCGGACGAGCCGAGGCCGTGCCTACCCCCGGAGGTTGCACTATCGACGGCCCCCGACGCCGTGGACGACCTCTTCGCCGTCCCCAGGATAGATTAGTATGGCGCAAGAACTGCTAAACTTCACAGCCTACGAGCTGGCAAAGAAGATAGAGGCCCACGAGGTCTCCGCCCGCGAGGCCGCCGAGGTCGCCAACGCGCGCCTCGAAGAGGCCGAGGGCGACGTCCACGCCTTCGTCACCGTCACCCCCGAACTCGCCGTCGAGCGGGCCGAGCGGGTGGATGCCCGGATGAAGAACGGCGGCGTAAAGCTCTGGGAGGGTGTCCCCATAGCGGTCAAGGACGTGCTCTCGACCCGCGGCGTGCGCACGACCTGCGGCTCGAAGATACTCGAGAACTTCGAGCCTATCTACGACGCCTCGGCGTTGCTCAACTACGGCGAGGACATGGTCGTGGTCGGCAAGGCCAACTGCGACGAGTTCGCGATGGGCTCCTCGACGGAGAACTCCGCCTACGGCCCGTCCCGCAATCCCTGGGACCTCGGCCGGGTGCCCGGAGGCTCCTCAGGGGGCTCGGCGGCGGCGGTCGCCGCGGGCGAGGGTTGGTGGTCCCTGGGCACGGATACCGGCGGTTCGGTGCGGCAGCCCGCCGCTCTGTGCGGCATTGTGGGCCTCAAGCCGACCTATGGGCGGGTCTCGCGCTACGGGCTCATCGCGTTCGCCTCTTCCCTGGACCAGATCGGACCGATGACCCGTGACGTGCGCGACTCCGCTCTTCTCCTGCAGGCCATCGCCGGCCACGACCCGTGCGACTCTACGAGCACGAACGTAGAGGTCCCGGATTACCTGGCAGAGCTCGAAGGCGGTATCGCGGGCCTTCGGGTCGGGGTGGTAGAGGAGTTGATGGGCGAAGGCATCGAGCCGGGCGTGCGCGAGGTCGTCGAGAGGGTCGCGCGGGACCTCGAAGGCGCCGGGGCCGAGGTAGGGGAGGTAAGCCTGCCGCACTCGCGCTACGGGTTGTCCGCCTACTACATCATAGCTCCCGCCGAGGTCTCCTCGAACCTGGCCCGCTTTGACGGGGTACGCTACGGCTATCGGGCCCCTGGAGCCCAGGGTGTCCACGAGATGTATCGCCGGACGCGCGAAGAGGGCTTCGGGGATGAGGCGAAGCGGCGCATCATGCTCGGTACCTACGCTCTCTCCAGCGGCTACTACGACGCTTACTATGCCCAGGCCCAGAAGGTGCGCACGAAGATAATAGAGGACTTCCGGGAGGCCTTTTCGCGCTACGAGGTGCTCGTCTCCCCGACCTCGCCGTCGGTGGCGTTTGGGATCGGCGAGAAGATCGACGACCCGCTCGCCATGTACTATCAAGACCTCTGCACCATCCCCGTGAACCTCGCCGGCATTCCCTCTATAAGCGTCCCCGGCGGCTTGTCGGAGGGGCTACCCGTGGGCGTCCAGCTCATGAGCGACCATTTCACCGAGCCCTTGCTCCTCAAGGCTGCCCGCGCCGTCGAGGAGGTGGCGGATTTCGAGTACACGCTCAAGCCTTAAGCGCACCCGACCGTCAGAGGCTCCTCGCGGGGTAGGAATGGGTGGGTACACGTCCCGGTTCCGGGAACCCGAGCCGAGGTCGTAGGGCTTGAGGGGTGGGGTACGTTGCTGTACAGTACCGCGACGCATCCCTTATGCTAGGCCAGGCGTTAAAGTAGGGAAGGGGAGGTAGATGGTTCTTCGCGGGAAGTCGTTGCTTGCGCTCATGCTCTGCCTGCTTGTCGGGCTCGTCGGTGGCTGCGGGGGCGGCGGCGGAGGACAGGGTGGCGGTGGGGGTGGCGACGAGAACACGATCACCATCGGTTACATCGACTGGGACGAGGACGTAGCCGTCACGAACCTTGCGGCGATACTGCTCGAAGAGGAGCTTGGCTACAAGGTGGAGACGACGCTCTCGGAGGTCGGGCCCCTGTACAGTGGCGTGGCGACCGGCGACATCGACGCCTTTCTGGATGTCTGGCTGCCCAACACCCACGCCAGTTACTGGGAGCAGTACCAGGATGAGGTCGTGGACCTCGGGCGGTGGTACGAGGGTACGGCCACCCTCGGCATCGGCGTCCCAGACTACGCCGAGGCGCAGAGCATCGAGGACCTCAACCAATACCGCGACGAGTTCGGCGGCGAGATAATAGGCATCGAGCCGGGGGCGGGGATCATGAGGATCGTCGAGGAGAACGCCATTCCCGGCTACGGGCTTGACTACGAGCTGGTCGAGTCGAGCACCCCAGCGATGATCAGCCAGTTGGAGCAGGCGTTGGGTGCCGGCGAACCCATAGCCTTTACCGCCTGGAAACCGCACTGGATGTTCACCGCCTTCGACATCCGCTACCTAGAAGACCCCGAGGGAGAGATGGGCGGCCCGGAGGAGCTCTCCGCCATAACCCGCGAAGGGCTCGAGGAGGATGCCCCTGAAGCGTTCCAGTTCCTGGACAACATTAACCTCACGGAGCAGCAGCTCGGGGAGCTTGAGCTCGCGATACAGGAGGCTGGAGACCCTGAGGCGGGGGCCCGCAACTGGTTAGAGGAGAACCGCGAGGTAGCCGAGAGTTGGCTGCCGTAGCACATTAGGAGGAAACTAGTGTCCACCAACCCACAGGATGCGCCCCTACACAGGCTCTTTGAGGAGCAGGCGCGTAGGTCCCCGCACGCGCCCGCCGTGGTGGACACGCGGGGCGCCCTCACCTACGGGGAGCTAGACCGCCGGGCAGAGCTACTCGCGGGCCATCTTCGTAGCCTTGGGGTCGGGCCCGACGAGCTCGTCGGAATCTACATGGAGCGTTGCGTCGAGTACGTGGTCGCGTGCCTGGCCGCCTTGAAGGCGGGGGGGGCCTTCCTTACCCTCGAGCTCGCCTACCCGGCCTCACTGCTCGGGGAGGTCGTCGCCGATGCCAGGCCGCGCGTCGTCCTTGCTCACAGGCACTACGCGGAGCGCCTTCCCAGGGGACAGGCACGCTTCTGTTTGGACGAGGGCTGGGAAGAGGTGTTGGCCGAAGCCCCCGGAAGCGAGCTCGGAGCCGAGCCCGGTCCCGAAAATCTGGTCTTCGTGTCTTACTCCTCGGGGACTACGGGCAAGCCAAAAGGCATCGCGAACCCGCACCGGGCGCCCGTGCGCTCGTACCTGTGGCGCTTCGGCGTGAGCGATTATGGACCGGGAGATCGGGTGGCGTGCAACGTCTTCTTTATCTGGGAGATGTTCCGGCCGCTCTTGCGGGGTGGCGCCACCTACGTTATCCCGGACGACGTGATCTACGATCCTGAGGCGGTCGTGCGTTTCCTGGAGGACTACCGGATCACGGAGGTACTCATGACCCCCTCCCTGCTGGGCGCGGTGCTAAACGCGGGTGGGCCAGAGGTCGGGAAGAGGCTTTCCGCCCTGCGAACACTGTGGCTCAACGGCGAGGTGGTCACCAAGACGCTGGCGCGGCGCGTCTTGGACCAATTGCCCGAAACTCGCGCGATCAATTTATACAGCGCTAGCGAAACACACGAGGTCGCGGCGGGGGACCTGCGGGACCTCATCGACAGCACTTCGGCGACGTACTGTCCGGTCGGACAGCCTGTAAACCCGGACCGCCTGTACATCCTCGACGAGAACGCGCGGCCCGTACCGGACGGGGCGGCCGGGGAGCTCTACGTCGGCGGCGACTTTCTGGCCCGGGGCTACGTAAACCGCCCCGAGCTCACGGCGCAACGCTTCGTCGAGGATCCCTTCTCCTCCGAGGAGGGAGCCCGGATGTATCGCACCGGCGACAAGGCGCGCCTGCTGTCCGACGGGAGCCTCGAGATCCTTGGACGCGTGGACTTCATGGTCAAGGTCCGGGGTTACAGCATCGAGCTTGGCGCGGTTGAGGCCGCGATCGAGAAGAACCTCGCGGTCAGGAGCTGCGTCGTGGTCGCCGAGGGCGAGGAGGGCGAGGACAAGCGCCTCGTCGCCTACCTGGTCCCTTCGCAAGACCCGGAAGAGCGTGGCGACCGTTACACCGGATGGAGCATAGACTCCAGGACGGGGCGCAGCCCGCAGATCAGGCGCAAGCTGCAGGAGAGCCTCCCGCACTACTCGATACCCGCGGTCTTTGTGGAGCTAGAGGAGTTGCCGTTGCAAGACACGACCGGCAAGGTCGATAGAAAACAGCTCCCGCCGCCCCCGGCCCGTGCCGAGCCGCCCGCTTTCGATCCAGCGGAGAGCGTCTCCGCGCGCTCCGCCGATGCATCCGGGAGCGAGAAGGAGGAACTGCTCGTCCGGATCTGGGAAGACGTCCTGCGCCTCGAAGAAGGCGACGTGCGCCGCGATGACGACTTCTTCGACGTCGGTGGACACTCCCTCGCCGCGGCGCAGCTCTTGAGTAGCGTGGATGGAGTCTTCAGCGTGCGTCTGTCGATGCACGAGTTTCTCGAGAACCCGACCGTCGAGGATATGCGCGCGGCGATCGAAGCCCACCAGCAGAGCGAAAGGGAGGGCCGCGAGACGGACAGAGGGTTGGCTGCCCTAGATCTGCGCTCCGAAGCCGTCCTGGAGCCCGGGATCGCGCCAGAGGACGCCGGTTCTGGCGGGGCGCCCGCCCTTGGGGACGCCCGGCGTGTATTTCTGACCGGCGCGACCGGTTTTCTTGGAGCGTTCCTGCTCGACGCTCTGCTCTCGCGGACGGAGGCCGAGGTGCATTGTCTCGTCCGGCCCCGCAAGGGCGAAGACGCCGACCCGTCAGCCCCCATCCGCGCAAACCTGCAGCAATACGGCCTGTGGGAACCCGAGCGCTCGCAGCGCATCGTCCCGGTAGTCGGGGACCTGAGCAAGCCCCAGTTGGGCGTGGCGGAGAAAGACTTTCACGCTCTGGCGCGGGGCCTGGATCTCGTGATCCACAGCGGCGCTGTGGTGAACTTGATCTACCCGTACCTTGGGCTCAAGTCCGCCAACGTAGACGGGACCCGCGAGGTCCTGCGCCTGGCCTGCCTCCACAAGACGAAGCCGGTGCACTACGTCTCCACCAACGGTATCTTCCCGCCTGGCACGCCTTTGTGCGAGGAGGACGTAGACCTCGATACTCTTGCCGGAGCCCGCGAGGACGGCTACGGCCAGTCCAAGTGGGTCGCCGAGAAGCTGGTCTGGGAGGCCGCCGGGCGCGGGCTGCCGGTCTGTGTGTACCGCCCCGGCAACGTCTCGGGTCACAGCACGAGTGGAGCCTCCAACCCCCGGGACTTCCAGGCCAGGCTCATCGTCGAATCTCTACGCCTCGGCCGGGCGCCCCAGCTCGATGGGTGGCGCATGGAGATGACGCCGGTGGACTTCGTGAGCCACGCCATATGCCACCTCGCCAGCGAACCGGAAGCGTTGGGACAGGTATTTCACCTCGTAGATCCCAATCCGGTCCCCGCTGAGAGGGTCTTCACCTGGCTCGAAGAGTTGGGCTACACTCTGGAACGCCTCGATTACCCTGACTGGTTGGAAGCGTTGCGCGAGTTACCCGAAGGGGACGCAGACAACGTCGTCGGCAGTATACTGGGCGGGGCAGCAGAGACGTACGAGCTTTGGGACGGAAACATCTACGACGATTCGAACACGCGGCGGGCCCTGCAGGGAAGCGGGTTGCGGCGGCCCCAGATCGACGCCTCCCTCTTCCGCAACTACACGCGCTACTTTGTGGAAAAAGGTTGGGTAGAGCCGCCCGCGGGACTGGAGCGACGCCAGACCATCCTGGAAGGAGCCCGGCAAACATAGCTGCGATCTCCGAGCATCACCGCCTCGGCTGCTCCCGAACTCCGACCGTTGGACCGTTGCTTCGTCGTCCCAGGAGTCTTCTCTTAGCACCCGAGGAAACGAATCTATACGCTGGAGGATACTACGATACGGGCAGGCGTCGTGGGAACGCGCCAGAAAGGAGCAAGTAAATCATGGCCTACGATGGAACGACGGAGGCCTGGATCGTGGGGGCGGTGCGCACCCCGATAGGCAAGCGCGGCGGAGCCTTGAGCACCGTGCGCCCCGACGATCTGGGTGCCCTGGTCCTGGAGAACCTCATGGAGAGAACCGGTGTCCCTCCCGAAGAGGTCGAGGACGTCTACATGGGGTGCGGCAACCAGGCTGGCGAGGACAATCGCGATGTGGCGCGCATGTCGCTCCTTTTGGCGGGTTTTCCAGAGACCGTTGGCGGGGCCACCGTCAACCGCCTGTGCGGCTCGGGCCTGGAGGCGGTGGCGGACGCCGCCAGGGCGATCATGCTTGGCGAGGCCGATGTCTACGTTGGCGGTGGGATCGAGTCCATGAGCCGGGCTCCCTGGGCGGTGCCAAAGCCCGAGCGCGCCTTCCCCACCGGGCACGTAACGATGCAGGACACTACTTTGGGCTGGCGTTTCGTCAACCCCAAGATGGAGGAGATGGGCCACACCGACTCTTTGGGCGAGACCGCCGAGAACCTCGCCGAGGAGCGCTACGCGGTTACCTCCGAGGAGGAGCCTGAGGGCCTGGCCGGAGAATACGACATCTCGCGAGAGCGCCAGGACCGCTTCGCCCTCCTGAGCCACCAGAAGGCCGTTGAGGCCATCGACGACAAGCGCATGAGGGAAGAGATCGTACCGGTAACGGTCAAGATGCGTAAGGACGAGACCGTGGTCGAGGCCGACGAGGGACCGCGGCGCGACGCCTCCCTCGAGCAGCTGGCGAGGCTCAAGCCCGCCTTCAAGGAGGGTGGGAGCGTCACGGCCGGCAACTCCAGCGCCCTAAATGACGGGGCGGCGGCGGTACTGATGGTCTCACCCGACTACGCCCGGGCACACGGCCTTGAGCCGCTGGCCCGGATAAAGAGCATGGGAGTAGCCGGCGTGCCCCCAAGGGTGATGGGCATAGGCCCGGTGCCCGCCACGAAGAAGGCGCTGGAGAGGGCAGGACTCTCTCTGGACGATATAGGGTTGCTCGAGCTGAACGAGGCGTTCGCCGCGCAGGTTTTGGCGGTGCTACACGAGTGGGGGATGGAGGCCGAGGACGAGCGCTTAAACCCCAACGGCGGGGCGATAGCGTTGGGGCACCCCATAGGGTGCTCCGGGGCCCGTATCCTCACCACGCTGGTACACGAGATGAACCGCAGGGACGAGGTCGAGATAGGGCTCGCCACCATGTGCATAGGCGTGGGCCAGGGGATCGCCATGGTCGTCGAGAAGGTGGGGTAAAACGTGGGGGAGCGGAGGAGATTATGAGCCAGACCATCGACCGGCATGCCGATTACCCGGTAAACCCGGACTTCGACCCGCTCGACCAGGAGTTTGAGTTTGACCCGAACGTGTCGCTTCGCGACCCGAAGGAGCTTTGGGCGGAGTGGACACGCGGCGGACCGCTAGCCCGCACCGCTGTAGAATCACGTCGATCCCAAGGTTGAGAGCAAGGAAAGGAAGAGTAGAACCGCGCATGGCACAGCAGCCGAGCAGCGAATCCGCTGGCCACCAGCATGCCGGCGAGTCCGCTGTCCACCCCCCGTACCTCTACCCCGACTACAAGGCGACGCGCCTGCGGGCACCCGAGAAGCCTCTCGTCATCCTGCCGGAGTCTCTCTCGCAGGTTACCGGGCCCGCCTACGGCCACGGGCGGGTAGGGCCGCTGGACCACGACCTAACGCGCCAGCACGGGGGCGAGCCCCTCGGAGAGCGAATAGTCGTTACCGGGCGCGTGCTCGACGGCGACGGGCGGCCCGTGCGTGGCAGCCTGATCGAGATCTGGCAGGCCAACGCCGCCGGGCGCTACGTTCATCAGGGCGACCGGCACCCGGCGCCGCTGGACC
>JALZFP010000174.1 GCA_030861485.1 Actinomycetota bacterium
TTGAAGGCTCTCGTTATCGTGGGGCACGGGTCGCACCTGAACGAGGACTCGAGCCTCCCCGTCTACGAGCACGCTCGCCGGATCCGGGAGTGTTTTGGGGGCGAGTATGACGAGGTGGTCGAGTGCTTCTGGAAGGAGGAGCCTTCTATGCGCCACGTGCTCGACACCGTCGAGGCGGAAGATGTTTGCGTGGTGCCGGCCTTCATCTCGGAGGGGTACTTTACCCAGCAGGTGATCCCCCGAGAGCTCGGGCTCGCGGGTCCCGTGACCCACAAGAAGGGCAAGACGGTGCGCTACTCCGGCCCTCTGGGAACCTTTAAGGGGATGGCGGATGTGATCTTGGAGCGCGCCGAGGATCTGCTTGGAGATAAGGAGATGTCGCCGGGGCGCCGGGCGCTTGTCCTGCTCGGGCACGGCACTGACCTGAATAAGAACTCCGGCGGGGTGATCTATCTAAACGCCGACCGTATCAGAGAGCGCAACCTCTACGACCTGGTCGAGGTGGGCTTCCTAGACCAGGACCCGGAGATCGGCTGGGTTGTGGAGAACGCCGAGGCGGAGAACGTCGTGCTCATCCCCGTCTTTATCGCCGAAGGCTGGCATACCCGCGAGACCATCCCCGAGGACCTCGGCTTAACCGGCGAGGTCACGGCTCGCGGGAGCAAGACTATCTACTATGGAGCTCCCGTCGGCACCCACCCCTCGATGGCGGGCCTCATAGCCGCCCGTGCCCGAGAGACGGAGCGGGGGACCGAGGTTGTCCGAAGCATCTCTTAAACAGTCGGGCACGCCCAGCGTTGCCGCTGCCGCCCGGGAGGCCTTCGCTGCCTGGATAGGTATGGAGCCTGGAGGGCGGGTATTCGGGCAAGTCTTGATCCGGGCTGAGCCTCCCGGTGGTTACTACCTGTGCCACCGAGATGAGGCGGGGGCCGTAGACCTGGACCTCTACGCCGACCCCAGGGCGGCTCGCGAGATCTCCAAACGCACCGACGCTGGGGAGTACCGGCCTCTCAAGAGCTCTCCGAACCTCCGGCATGGTTGGGCGCTGAGGGTAGAGGATGCGCGCGGGCTCGGGGTGGCGATGAACTACCTGTACCCCGCGGGGATCGTCCACTGGCACCTCTACCGGGAGGGGAGGCTGGAGATCACCGACTACCGCGCGACCGCCGCGCGCCAGAGCGGCATTTACAAGCGCATCCAGCACCTCTCTGACGAAGGAGTACAGAACGCCGCGAAAGCCTGCTGTGGGGAGGCGGTCTGTCTTAAAAAGACGTTGTGGGACGTAGACGCAGAAACTACTTTAGAGATGGATCGGGGGGAGGGTGAGATACCCTGCCCCGAGCCGTGCAGCATCTTCGTCTCCTTTGCCCGACGCGTAAGGCTCTTCGAACGGGAGGAGAGGCGGTATCTCGACGCCTCTGGCCTCTCTCCGAGCGAGAAGGAGGATCTCGTCGCCCTGGTTGAGGCTAGCGGAGCCGGGGAGATAAAGTTCGCCCGCGAGGCTGACTTCGAGGAGCCGTTAAACGAGCGCCGGTTGCGCTACCGCAGGCTTACCCTTCTCCCCAAACTGCGCCCCGCCCAGAGCTCTGAAGGCTAGGGTGTCCTCCGGCACGAGCGTCCCCTACGATGCCCTCCTCGTTCAACTCGTGCGGGGTTCTTTGGGCCAGAACGCTGAAACGCGCGATCTTTTGGGGCCGAACGTCAGCTCCTGCTCTTTTGTCGTCACACTGCACGGTGGCGTCGGGGGTGTGGAGGAGCGCCACGTTATCGAGGAGGTAGCACGCCGGGTTACCCGGTGTCCAGGACCTGGGGAAGAAGATGATCGTACGGTCGCAGTAATCTGGTGGCAGGGAGATCTTGTTTCTTAGAGTGCCGTTCCGGGTAGGATTTCAGGACACGTTTAGATCACACGAGAGAAGCACGGAGGTTTCTCAAATGTTCGGCAGAGAAACGCGGGAAAGGGTGGCGGGAAAGGCCACTTTGGGTGTTGCCAGAGGTGCGGGTAGAGCGACCCTGGGAGTGGGGAAGGTCTTCAAGGGGGGAGCGAAGTCCGGGACAGCCCGCAAAGCGGCGGGCAAAGCGGCTCGCGGTGCGAGCAAGGTGGCGCTCAAGGGTGGCAAACGGGTCGCGAGTCCCGGGGAGTCTGCCGGCTCCCGCTTCCTGAAATACGGGTTCTTCGCTATCGTGGGCTTCACGGTCGGCGCCCTCGTCGCCCGTTCGGGCGGCAGGGATGATGCGTCCTCTTTTACCGGCGGCACGGGGCACCACACCCCTGACGCCGGTAGCCCCGCCGGCCAGCGCGGCGAGACCTGGGGTTCGGGGACTCCCCTGGAGACCGCGGGGGGCGCCGCCGGTGCGGCCTCGGAAACTGATATCGGCACCGCTCCTTCGCAACACCAGCGTCCGGAGGACCCGAACCGTACTGGGGCCGAGCGGGAGTATTCCGACCCCTCCTCCGGGCCGCTCGTCGGTCGAGGGCACAGGGGGCACATAGGCGAGGTCCCCGAGCAGCAGGAGGAGATCGAGAACCGCATCCGGACGAGGGTCGGCGAGGACCCTCGTACCCTGGACGTACCACGCCTCAACGTTGAGGTCAACGAAGGTGTGGCCGACATCCGGGGCGAGGTACACTCTGAGGAGGAGAAGCAGGCCGTTGAGGAGATCGCAAGCAGCGTCGAAGGCGTCACCGAGGTCCGCAACCTCATCACCGTCAATACTGACGCCCCGAGCAGACGTGGTAAGGCCGCCGGCGGCGATACGCACTAGGTTCATCAGGGTCCGGCTCTAAACCAGCGCGACGAAGAGCGTCCCAGCTACTCGCGAGCAGCTGGGACGCTCCCTTAGGACTACGTTGCTGGCCGAAAGCTGCTCTCAGCCTCGTATGAGGTCGAGCAGCTCGTCGCGTTCCTTCTCCATCGTTTCGCGGTCCTTCGCCTCGACGTTCAGGCGCAGGAGAGGCTCGGTGTTGGAGGGACGCAGATTGAACCACCAGCCGCCAAAATCCACGGTGAGACCGTCGAGGTGGTCTATCTCTGGGTTGTCGCGCTTTGAGTACTGTTCCTCGACCTTTTCCAACGTTGCCTCCTGGTCCTCGACTTCGGAATTAATCTCGCCGGAGCGGATGTAGGGGTCTATGGGGGCGAGTAGGTCGGAGAGCGGGTCTTTCTGGCGCCCGACGAGCTCAGCGACGGTGAGCATGGCGACTATCCCTGAGTCGGCGAAGTAGTTGTCCCTGAAGTAGAAGTGCCCGGAGTGCTCCCCGCCGAAGGCGGCGTTGTTCTTGCGCATCTGGGGTTTGATGATTGAGTGTCCCGCTTTGGTGCGGATGGGCTTGCCACCCTCGCGCCGGACCAGCTCCGGTAGCGCCTTGGAGCAGACGGCGCTGTAGACGATCGTCGCCCCCGGCTCTTTTTCGAGGACGTTCTTGGCGACGAGCGTGGCGAGCAGGTCGCCGGAGATCGTGACACCCTTCTCGTCCACGATGAAACACCTGTCCGCGTCCCCGTCGAAAGCGACCCCGAAGTCCGCAGCCTCTGAGACAACCCTCTCCTGTAGCTCCTCCATGTTCTCGGGCTCTATGGGGTTCGGAGGGTGGTTGGGGAAGGAGCCGTCGAGCTCGAAGTACATTGGGACGTACTCGAAGGGTAGTCTCTCGAAGATCGGGGGGAGCATCTTGCCTGCCATGCCGTTGCCCGCGTCCACGACTATCCTTAAGGGCCGTAGGTCTTGCGTGTCGATAAAGCTCAGACAGTGCTCGGCGTAATCAACCGTTACGTCGCCTTCTTCCATGGAGCCCCTGTCTCCCTCTCCATGCGGTTCCGGCAGCTTGCCGGAGGTGATGAGGTCCCGAATCTGATAGATACCTTCCTCTCCCGAGAGCGCGATGGCGTCCTCCCGGCAGAGCTTGAGGCCGTTGTAATCTTTGGGGTTGTGTGAGGCGGTGACCATGGCGCCGCCCGGCTCTCCGAGGTGCCCGACGGCGAAGTAGAGGGCGTCGGTGGAGACGAGACCGATGCTTAGCACGTCCGCGCCGGCCTCGGTCACGCCCTCCACAAACGCCTCTTCCAGGGCCTCGCCGGAGAGGCGCATGTCGCGCCCCACGATGACGCGGGAGCCCGGAAGATTCAGGTAGTGGACGTAGGCACGCCCCACCTGCCTGGCCACGTCTTCGTTCAAGGCGTCGGGGTAGAGGCCCCGGATGTCGTAGGCCTTGAAGATTGACTCGTCCACCGTATTTCCCCCTATATCTTCTGGTCCTTTTGGATTCCCTTAGCGCATATTGTGCCGGAGCCTTGCGGCTACACTTCTTCGGTACAATAGCTGAATATGGCCGTTCCTGCAGATCGCCCCATCCGCGGACTCGTGCACTACTTCATCACCTGAGCCGGTGGGAACCCGTTTGGTAAGGCTCGCGGTCGTCTTCTACGCGGCGCTTCTTTTGGCGGCAGCGGCCCTGGGCGCTTTGGGGGGGCGGGATGTTTTTGTGCTGGGCGATTCGGCGGTCTTTGGTCTCTACTCGGGGGCGGCTACCGCCTGCAGCACTGTGGTTTTGGGCGTGGTTCTCTACCGTCTGTTGCCGGTGTTGCGTGTAATCTCTGAGGAGCTCGCCCCGCTGCTCGTAGACGGTGCGAGAGTGAGGGATCTCATCGTGGTCTCGGTGATGAGCGGCGTGGGCGAGGAGGCTCTTTTCCGGGGCGCATTGCAGCCTGTTCTGGGGATCTTGGTGACCTCGCTCCTCTTCGGTGTCCTCCACGTCGGTCCCGACCGGAGGTACCTGGTGTGGACGGTGTGGGCGGTAGGGGCGGGCTTTTTGTTCGGCGCTCTGTACGAATGGACGGGGGGGATTCTGGCCCCGATGACCGCCCACGTTCTGCACAATGCAGCTACGCTGCTCTTGTGGAAGTGGTCCCGCCGAAAGCGGTCCGGCCCGCTCGAAGGTAGGGCTACGGAGGAAGCCTCCGAGGGTGACGCGGCGGTGCGGGGTGAGGGATGAGCGTACTCCCCAACATCACCACCACCAAGGGGACGGACCGGCGTTGGCCGCTTTATGTGTTGGTGGCCTGTTTATGGCGGCGCTGGCCCTGGGCGTCGAGGCGTTCTTGAGGGCGGAGAACTTCTCGGTGGGGGCGGAGGTCTCTTCTCCCGCGGTCCGGGACATTACCGTGAGTGCGGAGGATAGCCTCTACCCGCGGCCCGACGAGGGCCGCTTCGAGGGGGAGACGAAGACCGTCTTCTTATGACTGAGCGTCGAGGAGCTGCCCCCAGGAAAGGACATGGAGAGGCGCGTCGAGAAGGTGGAGTCGGGGCCAATGCTCTCCCTCCTCTTCTCGCCGAGGCCCGGCATAGAGGTCCTCGACGAGCAGGAAGACCAGCTAAGCTCGGGCTCGAACGGGGCGATAGGTATCTTGAAGTTCGCCCTCCAGACGAGGCCCGGTGAGCCCCTGCCACCCGGCAACTACACCGTTGAAATTACGGCTCCGGGTCCGGTAGCGGGGCAGGCGCTGTGGCGGCCCGCAAGTCCTCTGTGGCCGAGGGGTAAGGAGGCTCGGGGGCTAGTAGAGGGAGGTTTTTTCGATACAATGTGTTGTGGTCGGTGCAGGATATTCGAAACCGCTTGGAGGATCTTTGTCGGGAGGGACGGTTGCGCGTCAAGGATGTAATCCTGAGCCTGGTGAGCCTCGTCCTGGTTGGGGCGGGGGCGACCCTGATCGTCACGTTCTTTGTCGGCTCCGGTTCACGCGAGGGAGACCCTTCCGAGGAGGCCCAGAACTTCAACGCGCCCGTTCTCGAAGGGGAGAATACACACGCTCCCGGGAGAGTACGGGGACCTGAGGACAAGACGCTGATGCTCACCGTGCCCGAGATGGAGATTTTTGATGCCCTGGTGCCAGATACGACGGGGGACGACGAAGATATGCTCAGGGACTACGCAGCCATCCACCTCAACAGCACCGGCTTTCCGTGGGAGGCGGGGGCGAACGTCTACATCGCGGGCCACCGCCTAGGCTACCCGAACACCCCCAGCTTCCTCGTCTTCTACGACCTGGACAA
>JALZFP010000243.1 GCA_030861485.1 Actinomycetota bacterium
GGATGAGGACGGCGCTCCCCTTCCCCTCCTCCTCGCAATTGACGTTTACCAGCCTGTGCATACCGTACGAGAGGTAGACGTAGGCGAGGCCGGGTCCCAAAAAGAGGGTGCGGTTGCGCATGTCAGGACCTCTATAAGCGTGGCAGGCAGGATCGTCTGTACACAGGTAAGCCTCCGTCTCGACGATGACCCCGGAGGTGAAGCCCTCTCCGTTCTCGTGAGTGAGGACGCACCCGAGGAGATCCACGGCGACCTGCCGAGGATCCCGATTGTAGAAGGCGCGCCCCAGAACCTCCGAAGGGCTCACTGCTCCCCGGTCAGGTCCGATATGCGCTGGGAGAGCCGGTCGAGGTCCAAACCGGCCTCCGAACGAATGGAGGATTTCAGGAGCGGTCGAACCTGGCCTATCTGCAACTGTAGCTCGCGCAGAAGCTCTACGGAGCCGCTCTCGACTCCGACCATGTCGCGCAGGATCGTACCCTCCGTGCGGCTGGCGACGAGGGGCTCGGGCAGAGCATCCACGTAGACGAGGGTTCGACGACCGCTGCCCCGATCCTCCTCGATAGGGACGAGTGCCACGATCTTGTCGGCCCGAACATACTTGCCGAAGCCCAAAGCTACCAACCTATCAGGAATAACTTTCATGATGACAAAATCATAGCATAGCAAGCCACTTTTCGAGCCGGTATAGTTGGCTCCGTGCGGGCACCGAGGAGATCGAAGAGGCTGGTTGGGGAGAGGGTAGAGCTGCGCCGGCACGACCGAGCGAACTATCCCCTTTATGCCCGCTGGTACGGCGATAATGAGATTTGGCACCTCACGAGTTGGACGTCGCAGCCGATGCAAAGAGCAGCTGTCGAGCGGCTCTTTGAGGAGCGGGAGAAGTCGTCGGCAGACGACTCCTTCGCCATCCACCGGAGAGGCGAGGACAGGCCGATAGGCGTGATCGGCTTGTCTAACATCGGCCGGGCCGATGCTTCGGCGGACCTTTCCGTGATCCTGGGAGAAGCGGAGGCCCGTGACCAGGGTCTCGGTACGGAGGCTATACGCCTGATCCTGAGCTACGCCTTTGAAGATCTGGGCCTCAACAGCGTGGCCTTGAGCGTCTTCGACTTCAACGAAGCGGCGATCCACACCTACGAAAACTTGGGGTTCGAGCGAGAGGGGCGGATGCGGGAGGCGATCCGGCGCGACGACGGGTTTCACGACGCTATCCTGATGAGGATCCTCGCGTCCGCTTGGAGCGAGGACGGAGCCTAGCAGAGAGTCTTAGCCGCTCCTCACCTCGGCGCCGAAAACGTCGCGCAGCTTCTCGGCTATCCGGTCGAGGTCCTCCTTGACTACCTCGTCTTTGAGGGTCTCCTCGGCCTGGAAGGTGAAGTTGAGGGCGACGCTCTTTTTCCCGACCGGCACCTGAGCCCCCTCGTACACGTCGAAGACACGCCACTCGGCGAGGATCGGGCTGCGAAAGTTCTCCACGACCTCCATCATGTCTCCAACCCTAACCTCTTCGCCAACCAGGACGGAGAGATCCATCGAGACAGCCGGCACGTCGTAGAAAGGTGCGTAGCGTGGCGTGGGGTCGGGGTCGGTGGCTGTAAGGTCGAGTTCGAACGCCGCGACCGGCCAGTCCTCCAGCTCAAACCTCTCGGCAGTTTCGGGGTGCAGCTCGCCAACCCATCCGACCTCTGTTCCGCCCACGAGTACAGCGGCGGCCTTGCCAGGGTGCAAGAACGGCCGAGACCGAGGCTCGAAGGCCGCACCGGGGACGAGACGCTCGACCAGACCCTTTGCCCCGAAAAAGTCCGCGGTGAAAGCCGGAACGTTCCACCCAGACGGCCGGGCGGTCCCCACGAGAAGGCCAGCGACCCTGCCCTTCTCGGCGACGCCTACAAGAAGGTCTTCCGAAACGTCTCCCGTCCCCCCATTAATCTCGCCGGTCAGGCGGTAATGAAGGGCGGTTTCGCGCAGCTCGGGAGGTTGTTGCCTAGGCTCGAAGACGTGCCCAACCTCGAAGATGGCGCCACCGCGGGACCCAAAGGCCCGGTTGCGGGCCGCCGTATCGAGCAGGCCCGGAAGTAGCGCGGTACGGAGGTTGCTCGCCTCCGTGCTTAGAGGGTTACGCAGCCTCAGGGCTCCGCCTTCAGCGGCTTCAAAGCCAGAGTCTATTATCCAGTGAGCGGGACCGAACGGGTAGGTTACGGCCTCGGCGAGTCCCAGGTCCGCCAAGAGGTACCTGAGACGCCGGAGCTTCCTCTGAGCGGGGGTCAGGCCGCCGGGGAGCGGGACGCCCGGGATTCGTTCGGGGACGTTCTCAAGACCCACGAGGCGCCCGACCTCCTCGATTAAGTCGGCCTCGCGTTCGAGGTCCCGACGGAAGGTCGGTACGGTGGTTAAGAGCCGGCCGTCCTCACTGCGCACCTCACAGCCTAGAAGCCTCAGCCTCTCCACGACCTCTCTCTCCTCTAGCGGCATCCCGAGCAGGAGTTCGGCGCGTTCGAGGCGGAGCGGTACCTCGCGGGGCGTTACGGGTTCAGGGTAGTGGCTTAAAGTGTCAGGTGCGGGATGACCGTTGGTGATCTCGGAGATTAGGGCGACCACGCGATCCATCGTATAGGAGACCATCTCCGGGTCGAGTCCCCGCTCAAAGCGCCCGGAGGCGTCGGTGCGGAGGCCCAGACGCTGAGAGGTTTCCATAATGTTGCGCCCGTCGAAGGTGGCGACCTCTATAAGGACGTCGGTCGTCTCTTCGCCGACTTCGGCGGCCTCGGCGCCCATGACACCGGCGATAACGAGACCACGCTCCTCGTCAGCGATGACGAGCATTTCCTTCTCGAGTTGCCGGGTCGTACCGTCGAGAAGGGTCATTCTCTCGCAGGGGTGCCCCCTGCGAACTACGATGCCCCCACGGACCTCGCGGGCGGCAAAGCCGTGAATAGGCTGGCCGGTCTCCAGCATAACGTAGTTCGTCGCGTCAACGATCGCGTTTACGGGACGCATCCCGGCGGTGTGAATGCGACGGCGCATCTCCAGGGGAGTTCTCTGACCAGGACTAATGTTAGAGACGCGCCGCAGATCGTAGCGGGGGCAGAGGTCTCCGGCTTCGACCCGTAAGCTGTACTCCGCAGTCGAGGAACCGTCGGCGGTGAACTCGGACTCGGGAACGCGAAACGTGCTATTGAGGATGGCGGCCAGCTCACGAGCCACCCCTATCATGCCCCAAAGATCCGGTCGGTTGGGCGTGACATCTATATCGAGGACGGTCTCGCCGATGGGGAAGTAGTCTTGCAAGGGCCGCCCAACCTCGTATGACTCATCGAGGAGGAGTATGCCCTCGTGGTCGTTGGAGATGCCGAGCTCACGCTCGCTCATCATCATACCGTACGACTCCAGCCCGCGGAGCTTGGCCTTTTTGAGTTTACGGCCGTCGGCCAGGGTGCTTCCGGGGAGGACGACGGGCACGCGGGCACCGGCGTAGGGGTTGGGGGCGCCGGCCACGATCTGGACGACCTCCCCCCCACCGAGGTTCACCTTTGCCACGTTGAGCCTGTCGGCTTTCGGGTGCGAGCCGAACTCGACGACCTCGCCGACCACTACCTCGCCATCGGTCACGCCGAGACGCTCGACGCCGTCTATTTCCTGGCTGTGCAGGGTGATAACGTCGGTGAGCTCCCCGACCGGGAGGTCGAAGTCTACATACTCGCGGAGCCATGTCAGAGGAACGCGCAAAAGTATCCCCTTCTAGAGATTAGAACTGACGGAGGAAGCGCAGGTCGCCCTCGAAGAAGAGCCGCAAATCCGGGACGCCGTATTTGACCATCGCCATCCTGTCCGGTCCCATCCCGAAAGCGAAACCCGTATAACGCTCGGGATCGTAGCCGACCTCTTCGAGGACGGCGGGATCTACCATCCCGGCTCCAAGCATCTCAAGCCATCCCGCCCCTTTGCACACCTTGCAGTTCGGGTCCGAGCCACCGCAGATGAAACAGCTTACGTCCAGCTCGACGCTCGGCTCGGTGAACTGGAAGTAGCCCGGCCTCAGCCGTACCTTTGCGTCCTCCCCGAACACGCGGCGAGCCATCGCCGCGAGCGTCCCCTTGAGGTGAGCCAGGGTGAGGCCCTTATCTACCGCGAGGCCCTCAATCTGATTGAACATCGGGGTGTGGGTTGGGTCGTAGTCGCGCCGGTAGACCCGTCCCGGACTGACTATATAGATTGGCGGCTCCTGGTCGAGCATGGTCCGGATCTGAACGGGCGAGGTCTGGGTGCGCAAGACCAGCCCCTCGTCGAGCAGAAAGGTGTCGTGTTCCCCACGCGCCGGATGGCCCGGCGGGATGTTGAGCGCAGTGAAGTTGTAGTAGTCTGTCTCGACCTCGGGCCCTTCGGCCACGCGGTAGCCCAAGCCCACAAAGAAGTCCACGACCTCGTCTATAACGCGCAAGGAGGGGTGAAGGCTCCCTTTAGGGTACGGCACGCCGGGAAGCGTCACGTCCACCACCTCAGCCCTCAGGCGCTCCTCGCGTTCGGTGGCTGCGAGCTCCGCCTCCCGCACCCTACGAGCCTCCTCTATCTCCTGAGATGCCCGGTTCGCCGCCCCGCCGACCGCGCGCCGTTCCTCCGGCGGCAGCTCGCGGATGCTCCTCTTTATCTCGGTAAGCGCGGCCGAACGTCCGAGATACCTTACCCGGATGGATTCGAGGTCCGCCGTAGAGCGGGCCTGCGCCACGGCTGCGAGGGCCTCTTCGCGAAGCTCTTCTATGCGCTCCGTTACTATCATTCGGGCGAACATGGTAGCACACGCATATACGCCTCGTAGAGCAGGATCGAGGCCGCAACGGCGGCGTTTAGAGAGGCGGCGAGGGCCGGAATCGTGACCGACCTCTGGCAGGCGGAGACGACCTCCTCAGGCAACCCACCACCCTCGGCGCCAACCACTATAACAAGCTTGCCGACGGACAGGAGGACAGGACTCTCGCCTCCCTGAGAGACCGCCGCAACCGGCGTAAAGCCCGAAGCACTCGCCTCTTCGAGGAACGAGAGAGTTTGCAGCTCCCGAGCGACGGGGGCGTGAAAGATCGAACCCATCGTGGCGCGCACGGTCTTCGGGTTGTAGAGATCGGCTGTGCCCGAGGAGAGTAC
>JALZFP010000204.1 GCA_030861485.1 Actinomycetota bacterium
CCGGTATCACCACCGCCTGCACCGGCGAGAGCCACAACGGGAACGCGCCCCCGTACTGCTCGATGAGGACTGCCATAAAACGCTCTGTAGTCCCCGTTACGGCCCTGTGCAAGAGCACCGGCGTGTGTGGGTTGCCATCCTCGCCAATGTACACGCATCCCAGCCGAGCTGGCTGAATGAAGTCCACCTGGATCGTTGAGAGCTGCCACTCCCGCCCCAGCACGTCCCTCGCCAGGAAGTCGGCCTTCGGCCCATAGAAAGCCGCCTCCCCGGACACGGCCTCGTAGGAGATGTCGGAGGCGTCGAGGGCGTCGCGCAGGGCACGCTCGGCTCGGCTCCACTTCTCATCGTCTGCGATGTACTTGGCAGCGTCTGGGTCACGCAAGGAGAGGCGCACCCTGTAATCCTCAAAGTCGTAAGTATCGAGGACCTCGCGGATGATTTCCAAAGCGCGGGCGAACTCCTCCTGGACCTGATCTTCGGTGCAGAACACGTGCGCGTCGTCCTGGGTAAGCGCCCGCACACGGGTAAGGCCCGTAAGCTCCCCGCTCTTCTCGTAGCGGTAGAGTGTTGCGAACTCGGCGTAGCGCAAGGGAAGATCCCGGTACGAGTGCACCTCCGTGTTGTAGAGCGTCATGTGGCTCGGACAATTCATCGGCTTCAGGCGGTAGCGCGTCGCGCCGTCCACCATCGGCGGGAACATGGCATCCTTGTAATGTTCGAGGTGTCCGCTCTTGGCGTAGAGTTGCTCGTTGACCAGGTTCCCCGTCCAGACGTGCTCGTAGCCGTAGCGGGTCTGGACCTCGCGCACGTAGCTCTCCATGAGATGACGGAGCGTCTCGCCCTTCGGCAAAAAGATCGGGATGCCGGCCCCGATGTCTGGAGAGAAGGTGAAGAGCTTCAGATCCTTGCCGAGCTTGCGATGGTCTCGCGCCTTGGCCTCTTCGAGCCTGCGGAGGTATGCCTTGAGCTCCTTCTCTGTCGGCCAGGCGGTGCCGTAGATGCGGGTGAGCATAGGGTTGTTCTCATCACCGCGCCAGTACGCCCCGGCGACGTTCTGAAGCTTGAACGCCCCGAGACGACCGGTGCTCGGCACGTGTGGACCAACGCAGAGGTCGAAGAACTCGCCCTGACGGTAGACCGAGATGTCTCCGTCTTCGAGGTCGCAGATGATCTCAAGCTTGTACGGATTGTCCTCGTAGAGCGCCTCGGCCTCGGCCTTAGAGACCTCCTCGCGTTTGATGGGGAGATCCCGGGTAGCTATCTCACGCATCCTCTCCTCGATGCGTGGCAGATCTGCGTCCGTAATCCGGCCGGCAACGTCGATATCGTAGTAGAAACCGTTCTCCACCGGAGGGCCTATCGCGAGCTTGCTCCCCGGATACAGCTCCAAAATAGCTTGGGCCATCGCGTGCGCCGTCGAGTGCCGCAAGACGTAGAGCCCGTCTGGCGAGTCCTTGGTCACGACCTCGAAGTCTCCTCCGCCATCTATCGAGGCGTCGAGGTCTATCAGCTCGCCATTCAGCTTCGCGACCACGGCATCGCGGGCGAGGCGAGGCCCGATCTTCTGGGCCACGTCACGCGCCTTCTCGCCGGACTCAACCGCCAACTCCCTACCATCTGGTAGTCTAACTGCAGCCATACGCTGTTCCTCCAAATGCCATATAAACCTCTCAGACGAGAGCATGATTGTAAAACCCGACCATGAAGCGGTCCTACCCGAGCGAAATGGACACTAATTTTTAGCGACGAGGCCCAGACCTGACTGCTCCTTAAACATACTCGACGACTCTAACGCTTACGCCGGTGCTCGCGCATCGCTTACGCCCGACAAGTAAATCCAGGTTGGGCCTCCTTTCGAGTGTTCTAGGGGTGGGTTGCCTCTATTCACCGGGCTGCTTTAGAAGGGTTCTTCTCGGAAACCAGGCTTCGAGCATTTGCCTATTTCTCGGAGACTCAGAAATCGCCGTCTTTGACGGCGGTTAGTCCGCCTGGTTTGACGGCCTGCCCGCTATCTTGAGCACCGTCAGTGCCTCTGGCACGTGGCTCACGAGCGTGTGGGCTGACACGGCCTCGAACTTGCCATCGGAATGATCGAGATCTCGCTTATCCCAGGAGCGAAACTCGACCCGGCCACCTAACCCTTCTTCGTCCACCAACCGTCTCGCAGCTTCTGCCAGGCAAGGGCTGAGGC
>JALZFP010000285.1 GCA_030861485.1 Actinomycetota bacterium
TCGTCGCCAAGAACCCTGGCAACGTCGCTAGCTGGGTCGCGGACAGCGACTTCCGGGTACGCGGAGCCCTCGCCGCCACCCCCGAGGGCGGCTTCGACCTTCTCTTCCGGGAGACGGAGAAAGACGATTGGCGCACGCTCGTAAGCTGGGGTCCCGAGGATGCCCTGAACAGTGGACCTGTGGGCTTCTCCGGAGACGGCACAAGGATGTACCTCCTGGACTCGCGTGGCTCGAACGCCGCCCGGCTCGCCGTGCTAGATCTGAGGAGCAACGCGTACGACGTGCTCGCCGGTGACGACCGCTATGACGTGAGCGAGGTCCTCGTAAACCCGGACACCTACGAGGTTGAGGCCGTGGCTATAGAGAAAGCCCGCGCCGAGTGGACCGTACTAGATGAGAGCATCCGGGAGGATTTCGAAACCGTAAGGGAGCTGAACAGGGGCGACTTCGCCATCGCCAGCCGTGACCGGGCCGACGAGACGTGGCTCGTCGCCTTTACCGTGGACAAGGGTGGAGCCTCCTACTACTCCTACGACCGTAAAAAGAGGGAGGGCGTCCACCTCTTTGACGCCTGGCCGGAGCTCGCGGAGTACACCCTAGCCCAGATGGAGCCCGTGTCGTTCACAACCCGAGACGGTCTCGAGTTAGAAGGCTATCTTACGCTACCGTCGGGCGGTGGCGATGAGAATCTGCCGCTGGTATTGAATGTGCACGGGGGGCCGTGGGCACGCGACGCATGGGGGTACGACCCAGAGGCGCAGTGGTTGGCGAACCGCGGGTACGCTTGCTTGCAGGTCAACTACCGGGGTTCGACCGGCTACGGCAAGGCCTTTTTGAACGCCGGGAACAAAGAGTGGGGCGCCAGGATGCACGACGATCTCGTAGACGCGGTGAACTGGGCCGTCGACGAGGGGGTGGCAGATCCAGAGCGGGTCGCGATCTTTGGCGGATCTTATGGGGGATACGCCGCGCTCGTGGGGGCGACGTTCACGCCGGACCTCTTCCGGTGCGCCGTGGACATCGTGGGGCCGAGCAACCTTGTCACGCTCATAAATAGCATCCCGCCCTACTGGTCCACCCTGCGCGAGATCTTCCACACGCGGGTCGGCAACCCTGAGACCGAAGAAGAGTTTTTGAAGTCGCGCTCGCCGCTATCTTTCGTAGACAGGATCCGCATACCCGTCCTGATCGCGCAAGGGGCGAACGATCCCCGCGTCAAGCAGTCAGAGTCCGAGCAGATCGTGGCCGCCATGAAGGAGAAGGGCATAGACCACGAGTACCTCCTCTTTGAGGACGAGGGCCACGGCTTTGCCCGTCCCGAGAACCGCCTGAAGTTCTACGCCGCCGCTGAGCGTTTCCTCGCCAGACACCTCGGCGGTCGCTTTGAAAGCTAGTCGGCCATCAGCGGGCGGCACCCAGCAAACCGCACAAGGCGAGAGCCAGACGGTTGTGGACGCTCGATAAAGACCCGAAACCAGAGAGCTTGTAGGCTGAAGAGCTGTCGGGACCTACGCCTCGGCCTCTTCTCACTCTGCAGAAGAGGAGTCTTCGTCCTCCGTCATCGAGACCAGGCTCTCTACCCACGCCGGATCCACGCCCATGTCTTGCGCGATCTCGTCCGTGCTCATCCCCGAACGCCGCCGCCTCTCGACCTCCTCTTCGAGGCAAACCTCTCCCTTGTTATCCAAGTCTCTCTCCTTCTCCCGTCGTTTACGAGTACGTTGTTATATATACCCAGAGTGAGCGATACTCAGAGTGAGCGGCGAGGCAGGGAGTAGGGCTTTCTCGCCTCACTACTCCCCTCGACGAGATAAAATCACGCCATGCGCTTCACCAAGATGCACGCTGTCGGCAACGACTTTATCGTCTTCGATCCTGGCGAGGTCGAGTATGCGGACCTCCCGGGTTTGGCGCGAGAGGCGTGTGACCGGCACTTCGGGGTTGGGGCAGACGGGATACTCGTACCGGCCGCCTCGGAGGTGGCGGACTTGAAGATGGTCTACCTAAACTCTGACGGCTCGCCCTCGGAGATGTGCGGCAACGGCCTCCGTTGCCTCGCTCGCTACGCCCGCGACTTCGAGCTGGTGGATGGCGAAGCCGAGGCCCTCACCATCGAGACCGGCGCCGGAGTAAAGAAGGTCGTGCTCTACAGTGACGGTTCCTCGCGGGTAGACATGGGGGCCCCGGAGTTCGAGGGAGAGGTAGAGCTTTACGGCTTCCCTTTCTTGCGGGTCTCTATGGGCAACCCTCACGCCGTCGCCTTCCTGGGGAGCGAAACGGAGGTCGAGGAGCTGGACCTCAAGAACATCGGAGCACCCATAGAGAAGAACCTCCTCTTCCCAGAAGGGACGAACGTCGAGTTCGCTCACCCGCGGGGTAGGCAAGAGGTGAGGATGAGGATCTGGGAACGCGGCGTAGGCGAGACCCTGGCCAGCGGTTCGGGCTCGTGCGCGACGGCGGTCGCCGCGATACGGATGGGTCTCGTCGTAAGCCCCGTCGTTGTACGCATGGACGGCGGCACGGTACGGATAGAGTGGTCGGGTGAAGGCGATCCGGTCTACATGGTGGGGCCTGCGGAGTACGTCTTCGAGGGAGAGCTACTCCTAAAGGCAGAATGGCCCGGCTCTGGGGAAAGGTAGGAAGGACGAAGTATAGGCGTCGACCCGCGTGACAGTAATCTCTACGTTCTGCCCTCGCGAACCTTATCGGTCCTCTAGCGAATATCATGTTTTGTCCGAACCGCCCGGGGTCACACCCGACCAGATTGCGCACTTTCCAACGAGGCTGCGGGGGAGGGACAACCGGCGCCACGCCTGCGCCCGTCCGGAGACGGATACAATGTTTCCTATGGGCATGCAAAGGAGCGGTTATCTGTTCACACACGGGGGTCGGGATGGGTAGGACCCTGAGGGTTTTGCTCGTCGAGGACTCCGAGGACGACGCTCTGTTGTTGCTGAGCGAGCTGAGGCGTAGTGGTTACGAGCCGGACTACGAGAGGGTCGATACCGCGCCAGGAATGGAGGCTGCCCTCGACGCCCGGGACTGGGAGCTTGTGATCTCCGACCACTCCATGCCTACCTTTAGCTCCTCGGCGGCGCTGGAGGTGTTGCAGCGCAAGGGTCTAGACCTGCCGTTTATAATCGTCTCGGCCAATATCGGGGAGGAGGTCGCGGTCGCGGCGATGAGGGCCGGGGCTCACGACTACCTCATGAAGGGCAACCTGGCCCGGCTCGGCGCCGCCATCGAGCGGGAGCTAAGAGAGGCGGAGGGTCGTCGGGAGAAGAGGCGGGCCGAGGAGAGGTACCGTTCTATCTTCGAGAACGCCGTCGAGGGGATCTTCCAGACCACCGTCGAGGGACGGTTCCTGGTAGCGAATCCTGCGCTGGCCCGTATGTTCGGCTACGAATCCCCAGAGCAGTTGCTGGCGGCCGTCTCCAATATCGACGATGAGCTCTACGTAGATCCCGAGCGCCGGAAGGAGTTTGACCGACTGGTACGCCGGCACGATGCCGTGTCGGGGTTCGAGGCCCAGATGTACCGCCGTGATGGGAGCACGATGTGGGCCTCCTTGAGCGCGCGACCCATCCGCGACCCGGGAGGCAAACTGCTGGGCTACGAAGGCACGACGGAGGACATAACCGAGCGCAAGCGGGCAGAGGAAGCTCTGCACGAGATACGGGAGGCTGAGCGCCGCCGCATAGCCCGCGACCTGCACGACGAAGCCATACAAGACTTGGTCTTCGTCTTGCAGAGCCTACAGGCCGCTCAGCTAACCATCGAAGATAGAGGACCGGGCGCCCTCGTGCTGGAACAGGAGGTAGCGGCCCTGCGGAGGGCTATCGCCGGGTTGCGCAACGCCGTCTACGACCTGCGCCTGAACAGCATCAAAGACAAGCCTTTCCTCCGGTCCGTGGAGACGCTCGTCGAGTTGAACCGCCAGATGGCCCCGCAGCGCGTGCTGGAGCTTGCCGTGGGGGATGGCTTCCCCACGGATCTCACCGGCGACGCCGGGGACGAGCTGCTGCATATCGTCCAGGAGGCGCTGGCTAACGTCCGACGCCACTCCGGGTCCTCGCACGCCAGGATAACCCTGGGCCGGGAGGGCGATGAACTCCTGGCGGAGGTTGAGGACAACGGGCGGGGCTTCGAGCCGGGAAGCGACACGGGTATCGGCCTCACTGGGATGAGGGAGCGGGCCAACGCTCTAGGTGGAGAGCTCGAGATCGAGAGCAAACCAGGAGAGGGCACCAAGATACGCTTCCGCGTGGCGCTATCCCCGCTCCCGAAAGCCGGTCTCCCGAAAAACTAAAAACCCTCGTTTGGTATTCCCTATCGCGAGTCCGGTTGCTATAGTCGAAGTGGTAGTAGTGAAGTTTAGCGGCCCTAGAAAGGCTATAAGTGGAGCGCACTTTACTCGTAGAGGATCTCACCTCGTTTTGCCACACCCTCGCTGTCGTGTTCGATGGGGAGCCGGAGTTTCAGATACTGGCGCATGCGGATACCGCAGCCAGGGCATGCGAGGTGTTAAACGGGCTCGGAGGGTATCGGCGCGAGAGTATCAGGAGATAGCGCTGTGAAGATCACGCCTTTGTACTACTTACAAGCCTGAGGTTATGGGCCAGGATCTAAGCGTGCCCTCTACAGGTTAGAAAGGAGAAAACCGACGATAGCTTCCCGCCCATACAGCATCTTCTGCCCCGTCGGCGAATCGAGCGAGCTGAGCTCGAACGGGGCGTCTATGACCGGCTGTGACGAGTGCGGCTACGCCCTGACCAAGGACGTACTGGAGATGGTCCGGCAAATAGCCGCCCTCCCCGAGGCCGTCGGAGAGCATGCCTGCGATAGCGGGCACCCCTAGATGCGCCTTCTGCCCGACGGCGACTACCGGTGCCCGGCCTGCGGCTCGGAGGTTCTGCCCTCGGAGCTGACGTAATACGAAAGGATTTACTATCATGAATACGAAAGGATTTAGCACCATGATAGACACCAAAAATTCGCCAAAACCTCTCGAAGAGCAGCCGGGCTCGAGGAGCGCAGCGGGGCTCGGGGGATCGGCACGGCTCCGTACGCGCGCTCGGGAAAGGCGGGGCACATGAGGGAGAAGGTAATACTGCTGGTAGAGGACAACCCGGACGACGAGGCACTGACCCTGCGAGCCCTCAAAAAGAACGATATCCGAAATAAGGTCGTCGTAGCCCGCGACGGAGCACAAGCGCTCGAGTACCTCTTTGGCACGGGCGAGCGCAAAGAGGGCGACCCCGAAGTCTTGCCGGAGCTGGTTTTGCTGGACCTCAAGCTGCCCAGGGTGGACGGGTTGGAGGTGTTGAGGAGGATAAGGGCCGACGAGAGGACGCGGCTGTTGCCGGTGGTGATCCTCACCTCCTCTAAGGAGCAGCGGGACTTGGTGGAGGGGTACGGGTATGGGGCTAACAGCTACATTCGCAAGCCGGTAGACTTTGGGCAGTTTGTAGAGGCGGTACGCCAGCTTGGTCTGTACTGGCTCGTCCTCAACGAGACGCCATATACGGGGGTTTAAGAGAGCGTGCACCGCGCGAGGCGTGTGTTTGGGCATCTCAGACGTATGGCAGTGGCCTACGCGGTCTTGCTGGTCGCCCTGGTGCTCACGCTCCTCGCCTACCACTACGTGCGCCAGGACGTCGAGGACGCTGCGCGGTACCGGTTCAGCGAGACCGTACTGGCAGCGCGTGGCGCCATAGAGAACCAGATGGGCTCCTATGTCGATGCTATGTACGGTGCCCGGGCTCTCTTCTACGCCAGCGACTCCGTCGAGATGGAGGAGTGGAGCGGCTACGCCAACGGCATAAACCTCACGGAACGCTACGAGGGCATGAGGGTTCTAGGATACGCCAAGCGGGTTGAGCCCGAGGATAGGAACGAGTTCGCCGAGGAGCTGTCCCAAACATTCGACGGGATGAGCCTGCCGGAGCCCGAGCTGCGGCCGGAGGGCGAGAGATCCGTTTATTTCCCCATGACCTTCGTCGAGCCGTTCGATGAGGTCAACCAGAGGTTGGTCGGCTACGATGTATACTCGAATCCCGCTTACCAGGCGGTCATGGACCGGGCGCGCGACACGGGCAAGGCGGAGGCCACGCGAAAGGCGTACGTGCTCACCGAAGCTCCCAGCGGTTCTAGGGCCGACCTTGCCCTCAGGCCGGGCTTTGTGGTGTACCTCCCGGTCTACAACGAGGGTGAGCCTATCAGCACCGTCGCCCAGCGACGGAGCGCCCTGCAGGGTTTCGTCGTCGGCTCCCTGGAAGCGGAGGGGCTCTTGAGGGGTACCCTAGAGACATTCGACCCCTCCTCGATCGACTTTGAGGTCTACGATGGGGAGGACTTGACCCCGAAGAACCTCCTTTATGACGAAGACGGAGTTCTGCGCGCCGGGGAGGCCCAGGGTGCCACGACGCCTATCGGCGTGATGATAAGGGAGGCGACCGGGCTGCCGATCGGTGAGTCCGAAGCCCCACCAGAGCTCAGCGACTCCGACCAACTCAACATGGCAGGGCAGGAGTGGGAGGTGTACTTTGAAGCGCTGCCGGAGTTCCGGACAGACAACGAGAGCAACCTGCCGCTCTTCGTCTTGTTGAGCGGCCTCGCGGTAAGCTTACTGCTATTCGGTGTAACTTTGATGCTCGTCCGCAGCCGCCTGAGGGCAGAGCTGGCCAGCCAGGAACTGGAAGACGCTAACCGCGAGCTTGAGGCGACCAACCGCGAGCTCGAGGCCTTCAGCTACTCGGTCTCTCACGACCTAAGAGCGCCCCTTAGAAGCATAGACGGCTTCTCACAGATACTGCTGGAGGACTACTCGGGGGAGCTAGACGAGGAGGGGAGGGACTACCTGGGTAGGGTGAGGGCGGCTAGCCAGAGGATGGGGCGTCTCATAGACGACCTGCTGGGGCTCTCCCGCGTGACGCGCAGCGCCCTGCGGCGAGAGCCGGTTGACCTTAGCTCGCTCGCTGGAGAGGTAGCTGAGGAGCTACAGGAGGCGAGGCCGGAGCGAGCGGTTAAGTTCACGGCCCAAAAGGGGATCGAGGTTTGGGGAGACCAGAGGCTGCTCAGGGTGGCGCTGGTCAACCTCCTAGGCAACGCCTGGAAGTTCACCGAGAGGGAGCCCGAGGCGAGGGTAGAGTTTGGCCAGGACGAGGAGCTTAGCCGCAAAGGGCACGTGCCGGTCTACTACGTTTCGGACAACGGGGCGGGCTTTGAGATGGCGTACGCGGAGAAGCTGTTTGGGGCATTCCAGCGTTTGCACGGCTCGGAGGAGTTCGAGGGGACGGGGATAGGGCTGGCAACGGTGCAGAGGGTGGTGCACCGCCACGGGGGTAGGATCTGGGCAAAAGGGGAGGTGGGCCAGGGCGCTACCTTCTTCTTCACGTTGCGACCCGGCCTCAAGCTCGATCCCGCCGAGATGGCGAAGCTGGCCGAGAAAGCCGAGGCGAAATGAGCACCAGCAAGCATCCGGCGCGATCCTCGTCGCAAAGCACCAAGCCCGAGGCGCAGCGCGACGCGACACGTATCCCGCTTCGGGTCTTAATCGTCGAGGACTCGACCGACGATACCCTGTTGCTCTTGCGCGAGCTCAGGCGTGGTGGCTACGATCCACAGCACGAGCGGGTAGACACCGCGGAAGGCATGCGGGCTGCTCTCGAGAATCATGAGTGGGACGTAGTCATCTCAGATCACGCCATGCCGAGCTTCAGCGCACCGGCGGCGCTGAAGTTGCTCCAGGACGGCGGGTGGCTGGACCTTCCGTTTATTATCGTCTCTGGACACATTGGCGAAGACGCGGCGGTCAAGGCCATGAAGGCTGGGGCCCACGACTTCGTCTCGAAGGACGGCCTGGCCCGGCTCGCCCCGGCGATCGAGCGGGAGCTCAGGGACGCCGAGGAGCGTCGGCAGAGGAGGCGGGCCCAGGAAGCTTTACGCCTGGCGGAAGAGAAATATCGGAGTATCTTCGAAAACGCGGTAGAGGGAATCTTCCAGAGCACAATCGAAGGCCGACTTGTGACAGCGAACCCGATGATGGCGCGCATTTTCGGCTACGACTCCCCAGAGGAGATGATGGCGACACTCCACAACGTCGCGGAGCAGCTCTACGTCGAACCTGACCGACGAAACGAGTTTACCCGCCGTATGCGGGAGGACGGTAGGGTGTTCGAGTTCGAGATCCAGCTCTACCGCAGGGACGGGAGCAAGATCTGGAC
>JALZFP010000295.1 GCA_030861485.1 Actinomycetota bacterium
GCGAACCTGAAACCGACGCCCTACTTCACCCGCGAGCCGGGTGGGACGCCAGTGGCGGAGCAGATCAGGGGGTTGCTCTTGGATCCGGAACTGGACATGAACCCCTGGACCGAGGCGTACCTGTACGCGGCCGCGCGGGCGGACCTGGTGCGACGAGAGATCCTTCCGCGGTTGGAGACAGGGCACCTCGTGCTCTGCGAACGCTTTCTGGACTCCAGCCTCGCCTACCAGGGCGCGGGGCGGGAATTGGGTGTTGTGGCGGTACGCGCCCTTAACGCTTGGGCCGTCGAGGAGGTGACGCCGGACCTGACCTTCTACCTGCGGATATCCTCGAAGGAGCGCGCCAGGCGGGCTCGCGAGTCGGGTGCCCCGCTGGACCGCATCGAGAAGATCGGGGACGACTTCATGCGGCGAGTAGAGGAGGGCTTCGAGGAGATAGTACACTCCGAGTCCGAGCGCGTAAGGGCACTCGACGCGACCCTCCCGCCAGAGGAGCTGTTGGAGACCGTCGCGCGGGAGATCCTGGAACTCAGAGGCGCCGGTGGGAACCTTTAACGGTGTCTTGGGGAACGGGGCAGCTCTTGGGCTGCTAGAGAACGCACTCGCCTCGGGCGAGGTATCCCACGCCTACCTCTTCTACGGTCCACCCGGGGTCGGCAAGCGCACCGTAGCCTACAGGTTCGGGGCGGAACTCGTTTCGGGCGGCAGTGAGCACTCCAGGGACCGGGCCTTGCGGGGCCTTCACCCGGACCTCTCCGAGATAGAACCTGAAGGCCGCTTCACTACCATTGGACAGGTTCGGGAGGTCGTGCGCCTGGCGGCGAGCCGACCGTTTGAAGGGGAGCGGAGGGTGTTCGTCCTGCGAGCGGATACTTTGAATCTTCAGGCGGCGAATGCTCTCTTGAAGACGCTGGAGGAACCGGAGGGTGGGGCGGTGTTCATCCTGCTGGCGGCGTCGCGCGATGGCGTTCTACCCACCATCGTCTCCCGCGCCCAGGCGGTGCGCTTCGACCCCGTGTCCCGAGGTGAGATCTCCTCGTTCCTTTTGGAACGAGGGCACTCACGCGACGAGGCTCAACTTGCAGCGGCGCTCGGCCGCGGAAGCGTCGGTCTCGCGCTGCGCTATGCGGAGGAGGCCGAGCTCAGGGAGCTGAGGGAGGCGGTCTTTGAGGCAGGATTCGCCCTCGGTGGCTCCTTCGAGGAGCGGTACGGGGTGGTCGAGGGCATCGTCGCGCGGGCCGAAGGCGTGGGGGCAGCGCGCGAGAGGGAGTATCTGGCGGCCTACGAGGAGAATGACGGGGGACCCGACCGACGGGCTAAAGAGGCGGCGAAGCGGCTCGGGAGGGCGGCGCGAGACGGGGCGGTGGCGGAGGCGCTGGAGCTGCTGACGCTTCTCTACCGGGACGCGGCGGTGGTGGTGGCGGACGCTCCCGAGCTCGTGGCCAACGCAGACAAGATAGAAGAGATTCAGGATTATGTTAGGGATAGGGGGGGAGTGGACTGGGTGGGGGCGGCCCGGGTAATCGGAGAAGCTCGCGCCTCGCTCGCGTATAATGTCTCGCCAGAGGCGATCCTGGAGGTGACGTTATCGCGTACCCGGCGGAAGATAGTAGAGATCTCCCTTCCGGGGAGCTCCCCCGGCTCGTAGACGTCCGTATCCCGGGCAAGGGCGTCGCAAAGCTCTGCTACGCACACGACCTCGACCTGCGCGTGGGCTATAGGGTCGTCGTCGAGACCGAGGATGATATTTTCATCGGTAGCGTCGCCCTGACGCCGAGACGCCGCGAGCCCTACACGCCTCCCTACAACATCCTGCGCATCGCCACCCCCGAGGATGAGAGGGAGGACGGCGAGCACCGGGAGCTGGGGCGTGAGATCCGGAACGAAGCCCAGAAGCTCGCCCGCGACCACCAGATAAAAGGGGTTGAGTTCATCGGCTGCGACGTTTCTTTGGGCGGTGCCTTCATCGAGGTCAAGTACGCGGCCGAGGGCCACCCCGATCTGGACCCGGTGCTCTACGGTCTCGAGAACATCTATGACGCCCGGGTGGTGCTGCGACACTTCAGTTTTATCGAGCGTGCCTCCGATACCAGCGGATGCGACACCTGCGGGGTGCCGTTGTGCTGCGCGACGTGGAGTGGGGCCAGGAGCATGGGGCCGGTGAACGTCAGGCTCGCCAAGCAGCAGGGCGTAACGCCGAACGAGAAGATCATGGGCTGCTGCGGTGAGGTGAAGTGCTGCATGCGCTACGAGCACGAGGTGTACAAGGATTTCAAGGAGCGCGCCCCCTTCAAGAACACCGCTGTCAGGCTGGAGGGCAGGGAGGGGCAGGTCGTGGACTATTCGATGGTCCAAGACTCCGTCCTAGTCCAGTTTGGCAGAAAGAGGAGCGAGCGGGAGCTCGTCCCTCTGGGACGCCTCGCCCC
>JALZFP010000304.1 GCA_030861485.1 Actinomycetota bacterium
GCCAGAAGCGCGGTAAAGACGGGGGCGGTGGCTATAAGCACGCCCGCCGCCCCGGCACTGACGGTGATTTCCCCATAATTCAACGCCACGTGGTAAACGGCGAACGCGAGTAACCCTGCCAGGAAGATTGCCGGCAGGTCCCTCGCCTCCGGTAGCCGCATCCGGGTTACGGCCGCGTACAGGGCGAGCGCCACGGCGGCCACGAGCAGGCGTGCGAGCGCTACCTCTCCCGGTCCGAACGCCTCCAGAGCGTCCCGGATGCCCGCGTAGGCCGAGGCCCAGAAAAAGATCGTAGCCCCGAGGGCCAGAAGGACGCGGGCGTCGGAGAGAGGCTTCACGCGCCTATTCTAGAACACCTCTCGTGAGCCTCCCGAACAATAAAGTTGCCTACTCCTCGTGCCGAGAACAAAGATAGTGTACCCAGCTTTCGATGCGAGGAACGGTGCTTGGGAGGCGAAACGTCGGTATTGCATCAGGAAAGGGCAGGTAGGGCTCATCGCACCAACTTATGGCTCTCGCTGGCGGGTGCGGTGCATATCCTGTTAGGCCTCGCCACCTCCAACGACTGGCGCGAGAGGAAGGCCGGAAGCCTCACCGACCGTAAGGTGGCGACCGGCTCGAGCTACTATTACGCCAAAGCAGAGGAGCTCTAGCTCAAGATCGTCTCGGCCGGTCACGAATGGGAGGAGCTGGAGATCTACCCGGCATTATGAGGCTATTCTCCGCTCTGCCGAATGGTTAGGAGGGTGCTATCCTGCCGTTAACAAGAAAGGATGCAGGAGAGGAGAACGCCCAGTGCAGATCACCGACGTCCGTCACAAGAGCCGTACCATTCTCGAGGGCCGCGACCGGGCCCCGGCACGCTCATTTCTTAAAGGGATGGGCTTCTCCGAGGAGGACCTGACCAAACCAATAGTCGGGGTGGCGCACTCCTGGATCGAGACGATGCCCTGCAACTTCAATCAGCGACGCCTGGCCGAGCGGGTGAAGGAGGGCGTCCGGGCGGCAGGCGGCACCCCGATGGAGCTGAACACCATCGCTATAAGCGACGGCATCACGATGGGCACCGAGGGAATGAAGGCGAGCCTGGTGAGCCGCGAGGTTATCGCGGACTCAATCGAGCTGGTCGGGCGCGGCCACATGTTCGACGCCATCGTCTCCATCGTCGGCTGCGATAAGACGCTTCCTGGGGCCGCGATGGCTCACGTGCGGCTCGGCATTCCGGGCTGTATCGTCTACGGCGGCTCCATAGCACCGGGGCGCTTCAAGGGCCGCGACGTGACGATCCAGGAGGTCTTCGAAGCTGTCGGTGCCAACGCGGCGGGCCGCATGAGCGATGAGGACCTGAAGGAGATAGAGGATCATGCTTGCCCCGGCGCCGGGGCCTGCGGCGGGCAGTTCACCGCGAACACTATGGCGATGGTGCTCGAGTTCCTCGGGCTCTCGCCGATGGGCTCTGCCAGCCCCCCCGCCACGGACGGGCGTAAGGACGAGGTCTGCGTCGCGGCGGGCGAGCTGGCGATGGAGCTTCTGCACCGGGGTCTGACGCCTCAAGACATCCTGACCCGCGAGGCGTTCGAGAACGCTATCGCCGCCGGGGCGGCGACCGGCGGCTCGACGAACCTGGTCCTGCACCTGCTCGCCATCGCCCGCGAGGCGGGCGTCCCGCTCGCCATAGACGATTTCGATCGGGTGAGCGAACGCACCCCCATCATCGCGGACCTCAAGCCCGGCGGCCGCTACACCGCCGTGGACCTCGACCGGGCGGGCGGCACGAAGCTACTCGGAAAACGCCTCATCCACGCGAACCTGGTGGACGGCTCGCAGCTAACCCCAACCGGCAGGACCATCGCCGAGGAGGTCGAGGACGCGGAGGAGACGCCGGGCCAGGACGTGATCGTGCCCGTCGAGAGTCCCCTGAAAGAGACCGGCGGCCTCGTCATCCTCAAGGGCAACCTCGCCCCCGAGGGCTGCGTCGTAAAGGTGGCCGGCTACACCCGCCTCCGCCACGAAGGTCCGGCTCGAGTCTTCGAGTCCGAGGAAGACGCGATGCAGACCGCCCAGAGCGGAGGGATCTCAGAGGGCGACGTCGTCGTGATCCGGTACGAAGGCCCCAAGGGCGGACCAGGAATGCGCGAGATGCTAGGCGTGACCGCTGCCCTCGTCGGTCAGGGCCTGGGCGAATCGGTCGCACTCCTGACCGACGGTCGTTTCAGCGGCGCGACCCGCGGCCTGATGGCCGGCCACGTCGCCCCGGAGGCTGCCCACCGGGGTCCCATTGCGGCGCTAAAGGAGGGCGACACCATCACCTTCGACATCGAGAGCCGCACCCTCTCGGTCGCGCTCTCGGACGAGGAGATAGAAGACCGCCTCAAGGACTGGCAGGATCCCCAGCCCCGCTACGAGACCGGCGTCTTCGCCAAGTACGCCGCACTCGTCTCCTCAGCCTCGGAGGGCGCGATTACTCGCCCTTCGGGCTCGTAGCAGCCGGCTCTTAGCTACCAGCATCAGTAAGGGGGTAGGGCGCAGAAAACCCCACCCTACGGCCCAACCGTGCCACCGCCTTATGCCGAAAAACAGGTTGGCCCAAAGGTTACTCTGTAGTCGGAGAGTTGAGGGATAAAAAAACAAGATCCGGGCCGGTATATTCTGCCGCCCCCATCTGAGCGGCCACCGGCCCGGTCCACAACACCTAAGGTGCGGTGGGTTATAGGAATCCTAGTCCATCGGACCCTTTCCTCCTACCCGTGGTGCAGTGACACCCCAGATAGTACCA
>JALZFP010000320.1 GCA_030861485.1 Actinomycetota bacterium
TCCAGGTTTGCCGGACGTACCACCCGCGGCTCCCAATCCAGGAACTTCTCACTCCCTTTCACGTCGAAGGCGTGGTTGCCCAGGGTCAAAAAGTCCACCACCGAGAGTAGCTCCGAGGCTGACTCGGGCGTTATACCTCGCCCGGTAGGCGCCGAGTTCTCCCCGTTGGCGACGACGGCGTCCAACTCCAGCTCCCGTCGCAGGACGGGGACGAGCGTCGAGACTACCACTCGTCCCGCCTCGCCCATAACGTCTCCTATAAACAAGAGGCGGAACGTCACACCCATCCTCCTCCCGCTGAGGCCTCGAGACCGGCGATACGTAGAGGAGCGAACAGGCTCTATACGCTGCTGTCGGTAGAAGTTCCCACGGAGGGAACGTTGGTGAGCTCGGCCGCCGTCCAGGCCGCTTCTCGATCGTCCTCGACGAGCTCCCCCTCCCACAAGGTGCCTCTGGAGTCCACGAACGCCCTGCTGGCCTCGCTCGGATCCACATCGTACCGTTCGCCGATCTCCTCCACGTGGGCCCGACCGATGCGCCTCTCGCCCTCCCGCCAGAGCCTCGCCAGCTCGTGCATCAAAGCTTCCGTGAACTCGTTGTGGCGCTTCATACCCTCGGTCACGCAT
This sequence comes from Actinomycetota bacterium, assembly GCA_030861485.1. Lineage (GTDB taxonomy): Bacteria > Actinomycetota > Rubrobacteria > Rubrobacterales > Rubrobacteraceae > Rubrobacter_F. The sequence continues at coordinate 627 of JALZFP010000320.1, forward strand.
GCCTCCTCTAAGGCCGCCTCCGGCGCCCAATGTTAGTCGCCCGCGCCTCCCGGCGCCAGGGCCAGGAGATTCCCTACCGGGTTACTCTGATGTAGTGCTCTTCAAAGCTGTCTCTAGCAAAGGTTCCGCCGGGTGCGGAGGGCTCCCCCTGCGAGGTGGGGACGCTGCGTATCTCGTAATCTCCCTCTTCGTTGCGCCTGGCCCAGTAGAGCCCGTGCCAGTTTCTTGTCCTCGTCTCCCCCGCGTTCTTGTGGCGGTAGAGCTCGTAGCCCCCTTCGGGAGGGGTCAGATCTGGACCTTCCCCACAGTCACCGGGGGAAGAGCCGTCTCGCGCCGCGCTCACGCACCAGCCCCTCCCCGGTGGGGGCAGAGCATCAGGGGGTCCGCTCCACGCCTTTGGTCTCCCCAACGGCCTCCTCGTAGAGGCGCTTGGCCTCCTCCTCTTCTTCTCTCTTCCGCGCCTCGGGCGGCCCGCTCGGATGGCCATTGACCTCGCCCAGGAACGGGCGGAACAGGTCTATCGGGACCGGCAAGATCACGGTGGAGTTGTTCTCGGAGGAGATTTCGTTCAAGGTCTGGAAGAGCCTGAGCTGCAACGCCGTGGGGCTCTCCAAGCGGTCCGCCGCCTCCCTCAAGCGCTGCGACGCCTGGTACTCACCCTCGGCGCTTATGATCTTCGCCCGCCGCTCTCGCTCGCTCTCGGCCTGCCGGGCCATGGCCCGCTGCATCTGCTGCGGTATCTCCACGTCCTTAACCTCGACGGCGCTCACCTTTACGCCCCAGGGGTCGGTCTGCTGGTCGATTATGGCCTGCAACTCCTCGTTTATGGCCTCCCGGTTGGTGAGGAGGTCGTCCAGGTCCTTCTGTCCGAGGACGCTTCTTAGGGTAGTCTGGGAGATCTGGCTGGTCGCAAGTACGTAGTTTTCGACCTCGATAACGCTCTTGTTCGGGTCCATTACCCTGAAGTAGATGACGGCGTTTACCCGTGCCGGTACGTTGTCCCTGGTTATTACGTCCTGAGGCGGCACATCCATAGTCACGGTTCGAAGATCGACCTTTATCATTCTGTCCGCTATCGGGACCAAAAAGAACAGCCCAGGCCCTTTCGCGCTGCCCTGCACCCTGCCGAGCCTGAAGATCACGCCCCGCTCGTACTCCTGGACTATGCGTACCGCGCTGGCGAGGACGAACAGAACCACCAGTGCGACTACGGCCAGAACTACGAGGCTCGCGAACCCGGCTATCTGCACCAAACCAAAACCTGCTTGCATGAGATCCTCCTAACTCTCGAGCGAACGCTCGAACCCGGCCACCCCCAGGGGTAGCACCACGACTTTTCCGTCTTTGATCTGCACTACCTGTACCTTACGCCCTACCCCTATCGCTTGTTCGTGATCTCCTTCATAAGAATCCTCGGGCGCTAACGCGACCTCGGCCCTCCAGAGCTCGCCGTGCACGAATACCCAGCCCGGAGACCCAGCCCCGACGGGCTCCCTGACGACTCCTATCTCCCCGACCATCCCTTCCGCCCCGGTCGACGCCTGCCTCC
>JALZFP010000232.1 GCA_030861485.1 Actinomycetota bacterium
GGGGAAGCGCCTTCCGGGACGCTCGAGCGGGGCTTGTCGGTTTTGGAGTTCGTCGCCAAGAGGGGCGAGGCATCGGCGTCCGACGCCGTCGCCGCACTCGGCATCAGCCGGAGCGCGACCTACAGGATAGTCGACACGCTCCGGCGAAAGCGCTACCTGGAGATCAGCCCGGCGTCAGAGAAACTCCGGCTGGGAATAAGGACTGCAGAGCTCGGCATGGCCGCCGTCTCGGGGGTTGACGCGGTTAGGCTGGCCCCCTCTTATCTTAGAGCTCTGGTCGAGAAGACCTTGGAGACGGTGTTTCTCGCGGTCGTCGACGATAACGCCGTGGTCTACGTCTACAAGGAAGAGGGGCCCCAGGCCATCAAGATGAGCTCTCGGCTCGGCAGCCGGCGGCCCCTCCATTGCACCGCGCTGGGCAAAGCTTACATGTCCGCGCTCCCCGACGACGTCCGACCTTCCTTCATCCAGGGACTGCGTCTAAGGCGGTTCACGGACAACACCATAACGGACGCTGCCGCACTTGAAGCCGAGGTCTCGTTGACGAGGGAGCGGGGCTACGCGGTCGACAGGGTCGAGATCGAGGAGGGTGTAGCCTGTTTCGGGGCGGCTTTGCGCGACTACCGGGGCTTGCCGGTCGCGGCGATCAGTGTCGCCGGACCCGCAGAGAGGCTGCTCCCCAAAGAAGTCAAGGTGGGCCCACTCGTGGCAAAGACAGCGTTGACTATATCTCGACACCTCGGATACGTCCCGCCACCGGCGGGAAGGAAGTGAGGTTTTCTTGACCAGGATCTCCTACGTCAAGACCTACGCGGTCTCGTACCCTTTGGGCGCCCCGCTCTCTGACTCTATCCACTACATGCCGGCCCGCACGGCCCTCCTATTAGAGATCGGTGACGAAGACGGAAGGGTGGGAATCGGGGAGTCCGCCATCTACGGCGGGCCCGCTTCGGTTGTGGAGACGATGGTCCACGACGAACTAACGCCCCGGCTGCTCGGGCAGGATTACACTAGGCCCGAGCGGCTGTGGCAGATTCTAACGAGCCGCTCCCACCAGCACGGTGACGGGGGCGTACTTCCGGCCGCAGTCTCCGGCCTCGACATCGCGCTGTGGGACCTGATGGGTCAAGTTGCCAACCTGCCCTTATACCGCCTCCTGGGGGGCTATCGGGACGAGGTTCAGGCCTACGCCAGCGCTGGGTTCTACGCCGAAGGCAAGGACGCCGAGGGCTTGGCCGATGAGGCGCGCGGTTACGTTGAGGCGGGTTTCCATCACGTAAAGATCAAGGTCGGGCGCACCACAGACACTCCGATGAACCCGCTGGTTAACATGGAGGCCCCAGACTTCGCCACCGTCACGTTCGCCGAAGACCTACGGCGGGTCGGCGCGGTGCGCAAAGCGGTCGGCGACAAGGTGCACATCATGGTCGACGCCAACAACGCCTGGACGAAGCCGACCGCACAAGAGGCCGGGCGGGAGTTCGAGCGGCTCGGCATTCACTGGTTCGAGGAACCGGTACCAACCGACGATCTGGCAGGAAGCGCGGCGCTGGCGGCCTCTCTCGACGTGCCTATCGCCGGTTACGAGACCCGGACCGGACTCGCTGGTTTCAGGGATTTTATAGAGGCGCGAGCCGTAGACATAGTACAACCAGACGTTATCTGGTCGGGGGGTATCACACCCTGCCGCCGGATCGCAGCGCTAGCCGCGGCGGCAGGCCTGCCCTGTGTGCCCCACGTCTTCTCGACCGCGGTGAGCCTGGTGGCAAACCTCCACTTCATCGCCTCGCTCCCCAACTCGTACCTCCTGGAGTTCGATCAGAATCCCAACGCCCTGCGAACCGAGCTTCTTGAAGAGCCCATAACACCTGACAAGCGTGGGGTCGTCACCGTCCCAAACGGTCCCGGCTTGGGTGTTCGCCTCGACCGCGAGATCCTGCGTCGATACGCCGTCGCGGAGGCGCGGACCACCGAGGTCTCCTAGGCGTGCAAGAGGGAAAGCAAGACAGGCATACAAACCGAGGGAAGTACGGCGAGGGAGGATGATGAAGGCAAGACCAATTGGAGGTTTGTTGGCCGTCGTGGCCTTGGCACTGCTGATAACGGCGTGCACCCCTCCTGGGGCAAACCTGGTTAACAGGGCAGTGTCGGATGTGGGCCCGGAAGGTCAGCAGGATTGGGAGGTGCCCCCCGAGGCAGATTACTGCAACGTCCAACCCCCAAACGTGGACTTCGAGAACGCCACGTTCGGGTTCGCCCAGACGGAGAACAACAACCCCTGGCGGATCGCGCAGACCGAATCGATGAGGAACACAGCCCAGGAGAACGGGGTCGAGCTCATCATTACCGATGCTCAGTCCAACACACCCAAACAAGTCTCGGACATCGAAGACATGGTCGCCCAGGGCGTCGATGTCCTCTTTATCCCTCCGCGCGAGGAGCAAGGCCTGGAGCCCGCGCTGGAGTCTGCCCGCGAAGCGGGCGTACCGGTCTTCCTCGTCGACCGCGAGGCGAACGCCCAAATCTGCGAGGATTACCTAAGCTTTATGGGTTCGAACTTCATCCAACAGGGCGAGCGAGCGGCCGAGTGGCTGATAGAGGCCACAAACGGGAGCGCCAAGATCGCCGAGCTGCAGGGCACGGTCGGGGCGTCGGTTACCGCCGACCGGGGCGAGGGCTTCAAGAGGGTCATTGACGAGAACCCCGGCATGGAGATGGTCGCCTCCCAGAGCGGCAACTTCAGCCGCGCCGAAGGCCAAAACGTGATGGAGCAGATCCTCGGGGGGAACCCCGACCTTGACGCGGTCTACGCGCACAACGACGAGATGGCCATCGGAGCCATCCAGGCGCTCAAGGACGCCGGGCGGAAACCGGGCGAGGACGTTACCGTCGTGTCGGTCGACGGCACCAGGGACGCTCTGCAGGCGATCATCGACGGCGATCTTGGCGCAACCGTGGAGACCAACCCGCGCTTTGGCCCTCTCGCCTTCGATACCGCTGAGAAGTCACTGAACGACGAACCGGTCCCGACAAAGATTACGGTTCAGGATCGCCTGTTTGACAAGAGCAACGCCGCCGAGTTCATAGACGCGGCCTACTAGGGAGAGGAGGCAAAAGTGAGCGAACAAGAAACCTCGATCCTCGAGGTCCGGGAGGTGACCAAGAGGTTCCCGGGCGTCCTCGCCCTCGATAACGTCTCCTTCCGGCTCCGCGCCGGCGAGGTGCACGCGCTCGTCGGCGAGAACGGGGCGGGTAAGTCGACTCTGATCAAGGTAATAACCGGCGTTCACCAGCCCGATGCGGGCCGGGTCCTCTTTGACGGTCAAGAGGTGTCGTTCGCCAGTCCGCGGGAGGCGCAGGAGGCGGGGATCAGCACCATCTACCAAGAGATCAACCTGATCCCGCTGCGCAGCGTCGCGCAAAACCTCTTCCTCGGGCGCGAGCCCCGCACCAGTTTGGGCCTCACCGACACGGGTCGCATGAAGCGGGAGGCCGCCGAACTCCTTGAGCGCTACGGGGTAGAGGCCGACGTCAGCGCGCCGGTGCGCTCACTCGGTATAGGGGTCCAGCAGATGGTCGCGATCGTTAAGGCGGTCTCGCTGGAGGCCCGGGTGGTCATCATGGACGAGCCGACCTCGTCGCTCGAGGCGCACGAAGTGGAGACCCTCTTCCGGGTGATCCGGCAGCTGCGAGAGGACGGCGTGGGTGTCGTCTACGTAAGCCACCGGCTCGAAGAACTCTACGAGATCTGCGAGCGGGTCACCGTGCTGCGCGACGGCAAGGTCGTTCACGAGGGTAACCTCGCGGAGCTGCCAAGGCTGGAGCTGATCGCCACGATGCTCGGCCGGGAGGTGCCCGAGGTCGAACAGCGCACTGCTGCTCATGCAGCACGGGAGGCCAGGGCCGGAGAGCCGGTGCTGGAGGCGCACGATCTCACAGCTTACCGTGCCCCACAGGGCGTCTCCATCGACGTTCGCAGGGGCGAGGTCGTCGGGCTCGCCGGCCTTCTCGGCTCCGGCCGCACGGAGACCGCGAAGGCGATCTTTGGCGCCCAACCGCTCGAGTCGGGCACCGTGGAGGTCGACGGGAAGGACGTAAACCCCGACTCGCCGGGTGCGGCCATCAAGAGCGGCCTGGCCTTTCTCCCCGAGGATCGCAAGGCAGAAGGGATCATCCCGGATCTATCGGTTAGGGAGAACATTATCGCCGCGGCCCTCCCGCGGCTCTCCCGCGGGGGATTCGTCTCGAAAAAGGCGCAGGACGAGCTCGTCGAGCGGTTCATGACGCGGCTAGATATAAAGGCGGCGAGCCCCGACCAGCCGGTCGGGGAGCTCTCCGGCGGTAACCAG
>JALZFP010000139.1 GCA_030861485.1 Actinomycetota bacterium
CGGCGGCATCTGGTTCTGCACCTCGACCATCCGCTTGTAGAGGCCGTTCGCTTTGAGGAGCTCTTCTTGGGCGCCGCGTTCGACGATTCTTCCCGCTTCCAGCACCAGTATCTCATCCATCCGCTCCATGTGTACGAGCCGGTGTGTGATTGCCAGCGTAGCGCGCCCCGGCGTCAGGTCGTAGATCGTGGCGAGGAGGTCGTGCTCGGTGGCGAGGTCCAGGTTGGCGGTGGGCTCGTCCAGTATCAGCAATGGGGCGTCTTTGAGCAGCGCGCGAGCAACCGCCAGTCGCTGGCGCTCCCCTCCGGAGAGCCGTAGACCCTGCTCGCCGATAGGGGTGTCCAGTCCTTGTGGGAGACGGCTCACGAAACCGGCTAGCCGGACCTGCTCCAGGGTGGCCCATACCTCGGTATCAGTTGCGCCGGGTTTCGCCAGGAGCAGGTTGTCGCGCAAGGTCTCATTAAAGAGGTGGGTGTCCTGCGCGACTATCCCAATTGCGCTGCGCAGGTCCTCCTGGGCATAACCGCGGATGTTGTAACCTCCGAGCCGTATCACACCCTGCACTGGGTCCCAGAAGCGCAGGACCAGGTTCGCCAGCGTGCTCTTGCCCGCGCCGCTGGGGCCGACTATCGCGACCCGGCTGCTAGGTTCTACTCTAAAGGAGATCTCCTCTAACACCGGAGGCTCGTCCTCCCGATAGCGAAAGCCGACGCAGTCGAACTCCAGCGTGTGCTCTTCCAGCGGGAGAGGAGCGTCAGGGTCGGTAATCTGGGGTTTCGTGTCCCCGATCTCGAAGAGGCGTTCTCCGGCTTCTAAAGAACGCCCGAGGAACTGAAAGGCCGACCCCAACGGCTGTACCGCCTCGAAGCTGCCCAAGACGAGCAGCGCCAGAAAGGCGAGATAAACGCCTGGGATACGGCCCTCGTTCACCAGCGGTACCGTCAGGATGAGTGCGGTCCACACCGCCAGGTTCATCGTCAGGTCGCTCAGCGTGCCCTGCAGCCCCGTGATGGAGGCCATTCTCCCCTGCACCCGACCGAGCTTTGCACTGAGGCTAGAGATCTTCCGCTGCTGGTCGGAGGCTCGACCGAGGGCGAGCAGGTCCTGTACCCCCTGGACACTGTCGACCACTTGGACACCCAGCTCGGCCCTCAGTTCCAACTCTTGCCGGCCCAGTCCTCGCGCGAGGGCGTTGACTAGGAGTGGCACCCCAACGCCGCCGAGTGCCAGGAAGCCTAAAGCCGTGTAGGCGAGAGTAAGATCAAAGACGTAGAGCGTGATGAAGGTGAGGGTGGAGACAGCCACTGCGACGATGACGGGCGAAAACGCCCGCAGGTAGGCGTTCTCGAGCTCTTCGACGTCCTTAACGAGGCGGGTGAGCAGGTCGCCGCTGCGGTGCTTGAGCAGGCGGGCGGGGGAGAGGGGTTCGAGGCGACCGTAGAGCCAGGTACGGAGGTCCGCGAGCAGCTTGAAGGTCACGTTGTGCGAGACCAGCCGCTCTAGGTAGCGGAAGGTGGCTCTCCCGATACCAAAGATCTGCACGAGGAATATCGGCAGGGTGAGCTTGCTCAAACCGAGTTGCAGCGCCGAGGCCGCGACGAGGTAGGCGGCCACGGAGAGTAGCCCAGCGTTGCTAGCCATCGTCGCAACGCCTAAAGCTACGGCGAGGGCCACCTGCCACTTGTGCGGACCCAAAAACCGGAGCAGACGAACCAGTACCCTCATGCGGGCGTCCGTTTATGGTGACCGACGAGGCGGGCGTAGGGGCCGTCTTGCTCGATCAGGTCTTTGTGGCGGCCGGTCTCCACCAGACAACCGTCTTCTAGCACGGCGATCCGGTCCGCCCGGTACGCGGTATTCAGCCGGTGCGCGACGACGAGCACGGTGCGGTCCCGCCTCAGACGTTCTAAGGCGTCCCCGATCAGGCGCTCGCTCTCCGGGTCCAAGCTGGAGGTCGATTCGTCCATCACGAGCACCGGGGCGTCTTTGAGGAACGCGCGGGCGATGGCTACCCTTTGAGCCTCCCCTCCGCTCAGACGGGCACCGCGTTCCCCTACCTCCGTGTCGTAGCCTTGCGGTAGCTTCTCGATAAACTGCACGGCGCCTGCCAGCGCGGCAGCCTCCTTTACCTCTTCACGGGTTGCTGACGGACGGGCCAGGCGGATATTCTCCAGCACGCTCCCGTAGAAGAGGTAGGGTCGCTGCGGTACCAGCGCCACGCACTCCCGCCAGGTCTCGACGGAGAGGCCGGCTATGATAACGCCGTTCGCTGTGATCTGCCCTTCGTCGGGGTCTAAAAAGCGCACCAGCAGGTTGACGAGCGTGCTCTTGCCCGCGCCGCTGCGGCCGACGAGGACGGTACAGGTGCCGGCCGGAAGGGTGAGGTTTATGCCGGAGAGGGTCGGTTGCGCACTCCCCGGGTAGCCATGGCCCACACCGCTAAACTCGATGGTTAGCTGGCCCTCGGGCCTGGTTGCCGTAACGGCTTCCTCTCTTACCGGCGGAGGAGTGTTCAGGATCTCGAAGATCCTGTCGGTCGCCGTCTTGCCCTCCATGCCAGCGTGTCTGCTGGCGCCGAGCTCCCGCAAGGGGCGGTAGAACTCGGGGGCTAGGAGCAGGACGAGGAAGGCTGCCTCGAAGGAGATGTCCCCGATTAGTAGCCGCACTCCCAGGGCCACGGCGACCAGCGCGATGGAGAGCGTCGTTATGAACTCGAGCACGAAACCGGAGAGAAAGGCCCACCGCAACACCTTGAGTGTCCTTTTTCGGAATTCGTCGCTGATCTTCGCGACCCTCTCGTGCTCTGCCGCGCCCCGGCCGAAGGCTTTAAGGGTGGGAAGGCCCTGCAGCACGTCCAGGAAATGCGCGCTCATCCGGGAGAGGGCGGTCCACTGGCTCTTCATGTGCTCTTCGGCGTGGCTCCCCGTCAGGATCATCAGGACCGGTATCGCCGGGGCGGTCAAGACCAACAGGGCGGCGCTGATCCAGTCTATCGGTAGCAGGTACGTAGCTATGAGGAGCGGGACGAGCACGCTCAGGGCCATCTGCGGTAAGTAGCGGCCCACGTACGCATCGAGCCTCTCGACGCCCTCCACGGCGGTCATCGCCAGCTCGCCGGTGCGCTCGCCACCCGTGTAGCCGGGTCCGAGCTGCATAAGGTGGGCGAACAATCGCTCCCTCAGC
>JALZFP010000021.1 GCA_030861485.1 Actinomycetota bacterium
CCTGGTTGGCCGGATCGTCGGGGACGCGCTTTGCCAGCACGCTCGTGATCGCCGCCGTAAGCGTCGTCTTGCCGTGGTCGACGTGGCCTATCGTTCCCACGTTCAGGTGCGGCTTCGTCCTCTCAAATCTTCCTTTGGCCATTATTCTCCTCCTATCTCTCGGCTATCTCGGACGCAATGCTCTTGGGTACCTCGGCATAGTGATCGAACTGCATGGTGAACGTCGCTCGGCCCTGGGTCTTGCTCCTGACGGTAGTCGCGTATCCGAACATCTCGGAGAGCGGAACCATGGCCCGGATGACCTGCCCACCACCGCGGGAGTCCATGCCCTGGATCTGGCCGCGCCTGGAGCTCAGGTCGCCCATGACGTCACCCATAAACTCCTCCGGTACGACTACCTCGACATCCATTACCGGTTCCAGGAGGACCGGGTTGGCCCGCTTGAGGGCCTCCTTGGCGGCCATGCTTCCCGCGATTTGGAAGGCCATCTCTGAAGAGTCGACGTCGTGGTAAGACCCGTCCACCAGCTCGAACTTCACGTCCACGACCGGAAACCCGGCCACGACGCCGTTGTCGAGCGCCTCCTGAATGCCTTTGTCCACGCTGGGTATGTACTCACGCGGGATGACGCCGCCGACGATCTTGTTCTCGAACTCGTATCCGCCCTCGTCGTTGTGCTCGGCGTTGATAACCGCGTGTCCGTACTGGCCGCGACCACCGGTCTGCCGGACGAAACGCCCCTCGACGTTCTCGACCCGCCTACGGATTGTCTCCCGGTACGCTACCTGCGGCTTACCGATGTTCGCGTCCACCCGGAACTCGCGCAGCAACCTGTCGAGGATAATCTCCAGATGCAGCTCCCCCATCCCGGCGATGACCGTCTGCCCCGTCTCCTCGTCGCTGCGCACGCTGAACGTTGGATCTTCTTCGGCGAGGCGCTGGAGCGCGACGGTTAGCTTCTCCTGGTCGGCCTTGGTCTTAGGCTCGATAGCCTGGTCTATGACCGGCTCCGGAAATACCATCTGCTCGAGTATGACAGCCTCGCCTTCGGCAGCGACCAGCGTGTCGCCGGTCCCGGTCTGCGAGAGACCAATCGCCGCCACCAGCTCGCCCGCGTAGACCTCCTCGCGCTGCTCCCGGCTGTTCGCGTGTAGCTGCAGGAGCCTACCGACGCGCTCGCGCCGCCCCTTCGTGGTATTCATCACGTACGAGCCGCTCCTGAGCGTGCCCGAGTAGACCCTTATGTACGTCAGCTTTCCGACATGTGGGTCGGCCTGCACCTTGAAGGCGAGCGCCGCCAACGGGCCGTCCTCGTCGGCCTCTAGCTGGACCTCTTCGCCATCCGGCGTCATACCGACGACCGGTGGCCTGTCGAGAGGGCTTGGCAGGTAGTCCACGACGCCGTCGAGCAACGGCTGAACGCCCTTGTTCTTGAACGCCGAGCCGCAGAAGATCGGAGTCATCCGAATGTCCAGCGTCGCCTTGCGTATAGCTGCCCGGATCTGGTCTGGGTCGATCTCCGCGCCCTCCAAGTAGAGCATCAGGAGCTCCTCGTCCTGGTCGGCGACCGCGTCCATGAGCCTCTCACGATACTCCTCGGCCCGCCCCCGGAACTCCTCCGGGATCTCCGTCTCTTCCCACTCCGCGCCGAGGTCGTCCTTGTAGATAAGGGCTTTCATTCCAACGAGGTCCACGATCCCACGGAACTCGCTCTCAGCCCCGATGGGCAACTGCACCGGCACTGCATTTGCCCCTAGCCGATCCACCATCGTATCTACGGCCTTGTAGAAGTCCGCCCCGATCCGGTCCATCTTGTTAACGAAGGCTATTCGCGGCACGCTGTACTTGTCCGCCTGCCGCCACACCGTCTCCGACTGCGGCTCCACCCCAGCAACTGAATCGAACAGCGCGATTGCACCGTCGAGCACGCGTAGGCTCCGTTCCACCTCAACAGTGAAGTCCACATGTCCGGGCGTGTCTATAATGTTGATGCGGTGCTGCTCAGGGATACGGGTGTGAAGACCTTCCTTCTTGCCGTTCTTTTGCGAGCCGCCGGTGCCACCCCAGAACACAGTGGTCGCGGCCGACGTGATGGTGATGCCCCGCTCGCGCTCCTGAGCCATCCAATCCATCACGGCGTTGCCGTCGTGGACCTCGCCCAGCTTGTGGGTGAGGCCGGTATAGAGCAGGATACGCTCGGTCGTCGTGGTCTTTCCGGCATCGATGTGCGCCATGATCCCGATGTTTCTGACCCGCCGCAGCGGGGTTTTTCTAGCTACGGAAACAGCCATATTCCCTTATCACCACCTGTAATGTGCGAATGCCCGGTTAGCCTCAGCCATCCGGTGCGTGTCCTCTCGACGCTTTACGCTCGAGCCAACGTTGTCCTTGGCATCCAGAATCTCACCGGCAAGCCTGCGGCCCATCGTCTTCTCTCTGCGCGACCGGGCGAAGCCGACCATCCATCGTAGGGCCAGCGTGTTTGCCCGGCGCGGGTTTACCTCGATCGGAACCTGGTAGGTAGCGCCACCCACTCGGCGGCTCTTTACCTCTATGCGTGGCCGGATGTTCTCCAAAGCGTTGTTGAGGACCGTGACCGGATCAGAGCCGGCCCGCTCCTCGACAAAGGAGAGGGCGTCGTAGACTATCCTCTCAGCGATGCTCTTCTTGCCGTCGAGCATCGTCTTGTTTATGAGCTGCTGCACCAGCACGCTCCCGTAGACGGGATCTGCCAGTATTCGCCTCTTCGGCGGCGCCGCACGCCTCGGCATCTCTTACCCCTCCTCTCCTACTTCTTCGTCCCGTACTTCGACCGGCTCTGCTTGCGGTTGGACACCCCAAGAGTATCTAGGGCGCCTCGCACAACCTTGTAGCGCACGCCCGGCAAGTCCTTCACCCGACCGCCGCGCACCAGGACTACCGAGTGCTCCTGCAGATTGTGCCCCTCCCCCGGCACGTAAGCCGTAACCTCCATGCCGTTGACCAGCCGAACCCTGGCGATCTTGCGCAGGGCGGAGTTCGGCTTCTTCGGCGTGGTTGTCGAGACACGGGTGCACACGCCGCGCTTCTGTGGCGAACCCTGCAACGCCGGCGTTGCCGTCTTCTTTGTCTGTAACTGCCGCTCCTCGCGCACGAGCTGATTCGTCGTGGGCACAGCCGCGCCTTCCTTTCTCTACATGGGAAGAGATCCTACAACATAAAACACGCGCCGCGGTCCGGGGAACTCCCCGCGAGCAGCTGTAACCGCTCGTAACCGCGACGCGTTATTTTAGGCTCAGGAAGCCGCTATGTCAAGGTCCTCGACCTCTTGCGTACCATACCCCTCGACCGTTACCGTGAGCTGCCTGTAGCGCGGCATGCCGGTAGCCGCCGGGATGAGCTTCCCAATGATCACATTCTCCTTCAACCCAGCGAGATTATCCACCTTGCCCTCGATGGCGGCATCGGTGAGGACGCGAGCGGTTTCCTGGAAGGAGGCCGCGGAGAGGAAGCTGTCTGTGGCAAGCGAAGCCTTGGTGATACCCATAAGCACCGTGTGGTACTTGGCGGGTCTGCCACCCTCCTCCTCGACCCGCTCGTTCTCGACTTGGACCGCGTACCGGTCGGCAACCTGCTCGGGAAGGAGGTTCGTATCACCAGGGTCGTCCACCACGACCTTACGCAGCATCTGGCGCACGATCACCTCGATATGCTTGTCGTGGATGTCTACGCCCTGCGCCCGGTAGACCTTCTGTACCTCTTCGACGAGGTAACGCTCCGTCGCGGTCGTGCCACGCTCATAGGCCAGGTCGTTCTCCAGAATCTGGTGCGGGTAGATAGCCCCTTCCGTAATCGGGGTGTTCGCCCTTACCTCGGCCCCCTCGACGAACCCGGGCCTCAAGAGCTGGCGCTCAACCTTGTACTCGCGGCTCTCGGTACCGTCGGGGGAGGTTATGACCACCTTGATGAGCCTGTCGCTCTCGGTCTCTTCGAGGGTGACAAAGCCGTCAATGTCGGCGAGGGTGGCCTCGGCCTTGGGGTGCCGAGCCTCGAAGAGCTCGACGACCCTGGGCAGACCGGCAGTGATGTCCTCGCCGGCGATGCCGCCGGTGTGGAAGGTACGCATCGTGAGCTGCGTGCCCGGCTCGCCGATAGACTGGGCCGCGATGATGCCGACGGCCTCGCCCACGTCTACCACCCGGTAGGTCGAGAGCGCCCGCCCGTAGCACGTCTGGCACACGCCCTGCGGGCTCTCGCACTTCGACGGCGTGCGCACCGGCACCAGCGTCTCCCGCGGCAGCTCCTCAAGCCAAGAGGAGAGAAGGCGCGGTGTTATATCTGTACCGGCCTCGGCGACCAGCTCGCCCGTCTCCGGCTTCACCAGGTCACGGGCGAGGTAGCGGGCCGCGACCGAGTCGTTCGCGTCGCCCCGGCCACCTTCCAGGTAGAGCGGTATCTCGACGTAGCCGTCGGTGCCGCAGTCCTGGTCGTGGATCACAACGTCCTGCGCAACATCTACCAGACGTCTCGTGAGGTAGCCCGAGTCAGCGGTACGAAGCGCCGTGTCGGCCTGGCCTTTACGAGCGCCATGCGTCGAGGTGAAGTACTCTAGGACCGAGAGACCCTCCATGAAGTTGCTCTTAACAGGCTCATCGATAATCTCGCCCTTGGTGTTGGTCATCAGGCCGCGCATGCCGGCGAGCTGGGTGATCTGGGAGTAGTTACCCCTGGCACCTGAGTTGGCCATCATGTAGATGGGGTTGAGGCGATAGAGGTTCTCCTTCATGGCGTCCTCTACTTCATTCTTGGCCTGTGTCCAAAGACCCACAACCCTTTCGAGACGCTCTTCGTCGGAGATAAAGCCCGAGTCCCACTGCTCCTCGACCTCGTTGACGAGCCTGTCGTACTTCTCCAGGATCCCCTGCTTCTGCTCGGGAACGACGATGTCGTTCTTGCCGATGGAGACTCCGGCGCGGGTGGCCGTGTGAAAGCCAACCCTCTTCAAGGTATCGAGGAGCTGGCTCACAAGCTCCGTCGGGTAGCGATCCACGTATTGAGCAACGAGCGCCTTGATCTCGCCCTTCTTCAACACGTAGTTGACGAAGTTGTAGCCGGCCGGGTCGTACCCCTCGCCGAGGTAATTCCGTAAGGCCTCTTCTATATTCTCGTTAAAGAGCGCCCGACCGAGCGTCGTCTCGACCCTGCCGCCATCGCGACGCAACAAGATCTTGTCGTGAATATTGAGCGAGCCCTCCTTGTAAGCCGCCTCCGCCTCGTCATAAGACGAGAGGAACGCCTTGGGCTCGGCCTCCTCGAAGTCACCGGCGGCGTAGGTTATATAGTAGAGTCCGAGCACCATGTCCTGCGAGGGGACCGCGATCGGGAACCCGTTCGCTGGCAACAGAATGTTCTGCGTCGATAGCATCAAGACGCGCGCCTCGGCCTGAGCCTCGGGGCTTAGAGGTACGTGTACCGCCATCTGGTCGCCGTCGAAGTCTGCGTTGAACGCCGCGCACACCAGCGGGTGAACCTGAACGGCTTTCCCCTCGACCAGGACCGGCTCGAAAGCCTGGATGCCGAGACGGTGAAGGGTCGGGGCACGGTTAAGGAGCACGGGGTGCTCCTTGATCACATCCTCCAATACGTCCCACACCTCAGGCCTCAAGCGCTCGACCATCTGCTTGGCGCTCCGTATGTTCGGTGCCAGAGCCCGATCGACGAGCACCTTCATGACGAACGGCTTAAAGAGTTCGACCGCCATGAGGCGTGGCAGACCGCACTGATGCATCTTGAGGCCAGGGCCGACCACGATCACCGAACGGCCCGAGTAATCTACGCGCTTGCCCAAAAGGTTCTGCCGGAAGCGGCCCTGCTTGCCCTTGAGCATGTCCGAGAGGCTCTTCAGTGCTCGGTTTCCGGCGCCGGTTACTGCCCTACCCCTTCGGCCATTGTCGAAGAGAGCATCCACGGCCTCCTGAAGCATCCGCTTCTCGTTATTCACGATCACGTCCGGAGCCCCGAGGTCGAGCAGTCGGCGGAGCCTGTTGTTGCGGTTAATAACCCTACGATACAGGTCGTTCAGGTCGCTCGTAGCGAAGCGCCCGCCGTCGAGCTGGACCATTGGCCGGAGGTCCGGCGGCAGAACTGGTATGGCCTCCATAATCATCCACTCCGGCCTGTTGTCGCTCGTGCGGAAGGCATCCACCACCTTCAGGCGCTTTATAGCTTTCTGGCGCTTCTGACCCTTCGACTCGTTGACCGTGTCACGGAGGTCCTGGGCCTCGGCCTCCAGGTCTACCTGGCTTATGAGATCCCTTATCGACTCGGCGCCCATACCGCCGCGGAAGTACACACCGTAGCCGTACTCATCCCCGAAGCGGTCCTTCATCTCGCGGAAGAGCTCCTCGTCGTCCACGATCTGCCTGGGCTCCAGGGTCTGGAACTCCTCCCACGCCTGCCGGACGCGCTCTATCTGCTCGTTCACGCTCCTCTGGATATCCGCAACCGTCTCCTCGGCCTCCTTGTGGACCTTCTGGATGGCCGACTCGCGGTCCTCCTCGGGGATCTCGGCATACTCTTCGGTGAACTCGTCCGGGCTGCTCTCGCCCCTTATTACGCTCTCACGCTTGGTGCGCAACGCCTGGGTTTGCAGGACCTCCTCGTCCCGCTCCTCTTCGAGCTGCCGGATCTCCTCCTCTACCTGCTCGCGCAGCGTGCTTATGTCGTTTGCCCGCCCCTCCCGATCTATCCAGGTAACAATGGAGCTTGCGAAGTACAGGACCCTATCGAGCTCCTTCGGGCTAATGTCCAGAAGGTAACCCATCCGGCTTGGCACGCCCTTCACGAACCACACGTGCGCGATCGGGGCGGCTAGCTCGATATGGCCCATCCTGTCGCGCCTTACGCGCGCCCGCGTAACCTCGACGCCACACCGCTCGCAGATAATGCCCTTGAAGCGTATCCTCTTGTACTTCCCGCAGTAGCACTCCCAGTCCTTAGAAGGGCCGAAGATACGCTCGCAGAAGAGGCCATCCTTCTCCGGTCGAAGGGTACGGTAGTTGATGGTCTCGGGCTTCGTGACCTCGCCGCGGGACCACTCTCTTATCTCCTCGGCCGAGACGAGGCCGATGGAGATCTTCTCCAGCTTATTGATATCTATGTCGCGCTCTAAACCCTGCACGCTCTATAGTCCTCTCTCAAGTTCGTCTTGGCCCAAGCAACTCCGCGCGGGCCGACGCTTTCTCCGCCGGCCCGCGTCCTATAGCCTTAGCTTGCAAACGTGTCGGGCCTGTCGTCCAGGCTACCAGTCGGTTCCTCTCGGCTGAGGTTGATCCCCAACGCACGCGCCGCCTCGTCCCAGTCGCGCCTGTCCTGATCCTCGGCCGCGGCTTCGGCGTTGTAGACCGGCTTGACCGAGAGCCCTAGAGACTGCATCTCCTTGAGCAAGACCTTGAAGCTCGCCGGCACACCGGGCTCGGGGATGTTCTCCCCCTTTACTATCGACTCGTAGCTCTTGACCCGTCCAACTCTGTCGTCGCTCTTTATAGTGAGCAACTCCTGAAGCGTGTGCGCAGCGCCGTAAGCTTCCAGAGCCCACACCTCCATCTCGCCGAAGCGCTGCCCGCCGAACTGGGCCTTACCGCCCAGAGGCTGCTGCGTAACGAGCGAGTACGGGCCCGTCGAACGCGCGTGGATCTTGTCGTCCACCAGATGCAAGAGCTTGAGTATGTACATGTAACCAACGGTGATGCGGCCGTCGAACGGCTCGCCGGTCCGCCCATCGTAGAGCGTGACCTTGCCACCGCGGCCCATGCCGACCTGCGCGCCGCCGTTCGTCCGCGCCGCTTCAATGGCCTCGTTGACGTCCTCGACCTCGGCCCCAGAGAAAACTGGTGTAGATACGAAGCTCGGCTCGTCACCATTCTCCCCATCGAGGCCCTGGCTCGCCGCCCATCCAAGGTGGGTCTCTAAGATCTGGCCAATATTCATCCGGCTCGGTACGCCCAAGGGGCTCAGAATAACGTCAATCGGCGTCCCGTCCTCCATAAATGGCATGTCCTCTTCGGGCACGATCTTAGAGATGACACCCTTGTTGCCATGGCGTCCGGCGAGCTTATCGCCCTCGGCAATCTTGCGCTTCTTGGCTACGAAGACGCGCACCATTTCGTTGACGCCCGGCTGTAACTCGTCCCCGTCGTCCCGGTTAAAGCGCTTGACATCTATGACGACGCCACCCTCACCGTGCGGAACCTTCAAGGAAGAGTCCTTGACCTCGCGCGCTTTCTCACCAAAGATCGCACGGAGCAGCTTCTCCTCCGGCGTCGGCTCGCTCTCGCCCTTCGGCGTGACCTTGCCGACGAGCACATCACCCGAAGTTACCTCGGCTCCGATGCGGATGATGCCATCGGAGTCGAGATTCATCAGCACGTCGTCGGAGGCGTTGGGTATGTCCCTGGTTATCTCCTCGGGCCCAAGCTTGGTATCGCGGGCCTGGACCTCGTACTCCTCTATGTGGATAGAGGTCAAAACATCGCCCTTGACAATACGCTCGGAGATGATGATTGCGTCCTCGAAGTTGAACCCCTCCCACGGCATAAATGCCACGAGCAGGTTCTTGCCTAACGCCAACTCACCCTGGTCGGTCGAGGAGCCGTCGGCGATGATTGTCCCAGCCTCTATCTTCTCGCCCTCCTTGACCAGTGGCCGCTGGTTAACACAAGTGCCCTGGTTCGACCGGGCGAACTTCCGCAAGCGGTACTCTTTGGTCTCGCCGTCCTCTTCCCGGACCGTGATCTTCTCGGAGACGACCCGCTCGACCGTGCCGGCGTTGTGCGCGATCAGAACATCGCCGGTATCGGTCGCCGCCCTGAACTCCATCCCGGTCCCGACATACGGGGCCTGGCTGCGAAGCAGAGGCACGGCCTGCCGCTGCATGTTCGCGCCCATGAGCGCCCGGTTGGCGTCGTCGTGCTCGAGGAACGGTATAAGGGCCGTCCCGACGGAAACGGTCTGCAGGGGAGCGACGTCCATGTAGTCGATCTCCTCGGGAGAGACGCTCACGACGTCCCCGCCACGCCTCCGGGCCAGGATCTGCTCGGAATCGAGGATCCTGCCGGTCCCCTCTTCAACGGGCGTGTTGGCCTGAGCGATCGTGAACTCCTCCTCCTCGTCGGCGGAGAGGTACTCGATCTCGTCGGTCAACACCCCGTCTACGACCTTGCGATAGGGCGTCTCTACGAAGCCGTACTCGTTCACCGTTGCAAAGGTCGAGAGCTGTCCGATAAGCCCGATATTCGGTCCTTCTGGGGTCTCTATGGGGCACATCCGCCCGTAGTGCGTTGGGTGAACGTCCCTAACCTCTATGGGAGCACGCTCTCTGGAGAGTCCACCGGCACCCATCGCGTTTAAACGCCTGCGATGAGACAAGCCGCTCAAGGTGTTCGTCTGGTCCATAAACTGCGAGAGCTGCGAGGAGCCGAAGAACTCCTTGATCGCCGACGCCACAGGCTTTGTATTCACCACGCTCTGCGGCGTTATGGTGTCCACGTCCTGTGTCGTCATCCGCTCGCGCACGACCCGCTCCATACGGTACATCCCGATCCGGAACGCCTCCTGCACGAGCTCTCCTACGGTCCTCAAACGCCGGTTGCCGAAGTGCTCATACTCGTCGAGCTTATGCCTCACGCGCTCGTAGTTGATCCTGCCGAACTCCTCTTCCTCGGCGAGCCCCTCGGCGACCTCGACGAGCCGCTTGAGCAGAGCCTCAATATCTTCGATAGTGAGGGTGTAGGTACCTTTGGGCACCTCAAGCTTTAGCTTCTTGTTGACCTTGTAGCGGCCGACCTCCGAGAGGTCGTAGCGCTTGGGGTCGAAGAAGAGCCCGTCTACGAGGTTCTGTGCGTTCTCTATGTTCACTGGCTCGCCGGGCCGCTGCCTCCGGAACACTTCGAGCAGCGCATCCTCCCTGGAGGCGGTGTCATCCCTCTCCAAAGTGTTGCGCATGAGCCAGGAGTCCTCGAAACGCGCCATAAGCTCCTCTGGCCCACCCATGTCGAGCGCCTTGAGAAGAACCGTGACCGGTAGCTTACGTTTGCGGTCGATGCGCACCGAGACGTAGCCTTTGGTCTCGACTTCGAACTCGAGCCAGGACCCTCGGCTCGGCATCAGACTCGCCGTCAAGACCTGCTTGCTGGGATCCTTTGGCTCCATGACGTACGCCCCCGGCGACCGCACGAGCTGTGTCACCACGACCCGCTCGGTCCCGTTGATGATAAACGTCCCCGAGTCGGTCATGAGCGGGAAGTCGCCCATAAAGACATCCTGCTCTCGAAGCTCCCCGGTCTCCTTGACGATAAAGCGTACCCGCACGAAGAGCGGGGCCGAGTACGTCTTGTCCTTGGACACGCATTCCTCGACGGAGAAAGACGGCTCCTCGAAGTGCGACTCCCCGAACTCGACGGCATACGAGCCGGTGTAGTCTTCTATAGGGGAGATCTCCCCGAGGGTCTGGCGAATGCCCTCACTACGGAATTTCTCGAAGGAAGTCCTTTGTATCTGTATTAAGTTGGGCAACTCGAAATTGATTTTCGTCCGGGAGTAAGGGTGCCGCTTCCGGCGCAAGACAGGGGTCACCAAACCAGCTCTCCTCCAGAGGTAATCGTTGAAGAACGGCTAAACACGCAATGAAGTATCTTACCTCCCATTACCTGGGAAGTCAAGACGTCTGCAGAAAAACGAGCAAATTGTGGGCGCCGATCTTGGAATCGGCACCCGGAGTTTAGCACGGTTGTTCCGTGCGCGCTAGTGCGCACGGTCCTACTACTTGAGCTCCACCGTTGCGCCGGCCTCCTCCAGCTGGGTCTTGAGCGCCTCGGCGTCCTCCCTACTGAGGGCCTCTTTGACGGGGTTGGGTGCCTCGTCCACAAGGGCCTTGGCCTCCTTAAGGCCGAGGCCGGTCGCGGCGCGAACCTCCTTGATGACCTGTATCTTCTTGTCGCCCGCTGACTGCAGGACAACGTCGAACTCGGTCTGCTCCTCTTCGGCCGCTGCCGCGTCACCGTCACCACCAGGGGTAGCCGCGGGCGCCGCCGCGAACGCCGCCGCCGACACCCCGAACTCCTCCTCGAACATCTTCACCAGCTCGGAGATTTCTAGAACCGACTTCTCCTTGATCGCGTCAAGTATCTCCTGATTACTCAGTGCCATCTTCTCTTCCTCCTGACTCTTGTCTCTGTCTCTACTGGTATGTCTGATTCTTCTGCTCGGCAACCTGGTTAAGCACGACCGCCAAATTCCGCAACGGGGCGCTGAGCACCGTGACCAAGCCCGCCACAGGCGACTGTATCGCGCCCAGCAGCTGGGCGAGGAGCTGCTCCCTACCAGGAAGCCTGCTAAGAGCCACGACGCCCTCCGCATCCATGACCCGGCCACCATCGAGCAGCCCGCCCTTCAACTCGAACGAATCGATCTCGCGCGCGAACTCGGCCATAAGCTTCGCGCCCGCAACCGGGTCCTCGGAGAACGCCAGCGCCGTCGGCCCCACGAGTAACTCCTCAAGACCTTCGACGCCCGCCTGGTCGGCGGCGCGCTGCGTTAGCGTGTTCTTTGCCACCACGAACTCGATGCCCGACTCGCGGCTCCGCGCCCTGAGCCGGGTGCTCTGGGCCACGTTGATGCCCTGGTAGTCCACGAGCACTGCGGAGCTGTCCCTCAGCTTCTCGGCAAGCTCTTCTATAACCCGCGCCTTCTCTTCCCGATTCACGCCTCAACTCCTCTGCTGCTACTCAAAACCCCGGGGCCGCAGAGGCGCCCGGGGTTAGAAGATCCCTGGATTCTCTACGACCTCGGCCGGACCATTAAACCCTCCACGAGGATCCCGGCTGTCTCTGGCCCGTCGTTTAGCTTTGTACGAGCTTGATACTAATCCCTCTCTATAGTGGGGTCAACCCGGATCGAAGGCCCCATTGTACTGGTGATAGCGATGGAGCGGAAGTACCGGCCCTTGACCGCAGCCGGGCGCACCCGCTGAAGCTCGTCACGTAGGGCGAAGTAGTTCTCGACCAAGCTATCCAGGTCGAACGACTTCTTGCCTATAATGCCGTGGACAATCCCGTACCGGTCGACCCGGTACTCTACCTTGCCGCGCTTGATGTCTTCGACCGCCCGCCCGACGTTCGGCGTAACCGTGCCGCTCTTGGGATTGGGCATGAGGCCGCGCGGACCCAGGATCTGGCCAAGCCTACCAACGATGCTCATCTGGTCCGGGGTCGCGACCGCGACATCGAACTCCGTAAAGTTCTCGTCCCGGATGCGTGCAGCCAGGTCGTCGGACCCCACAATGTCCGCCCCGGCCTCCTCGGCCTCCCGGGCGTTCTCCCCCACGGCAAAGACCGCAACCCGGCGCGTCTTGCCGGTGCCGTTCGGGAGCATGAGTGTCCCGCGCACCATCTGGTCCGCCTTGCGCGGGTCAACATTGAGCTTGACGTGGACCTCGACGCTCTCGTCAAACTTGGCCCCGTCGAGGCTTTTCAGTAACTCCAACGCCTCGCGCGGCGTGTAGAGCCGCTCGCTGTCTATCTTTGTCTTCTGCTCTAAAAGCTTCCTACCCATCGACCGTTATCCCCATGCTCCTGGCCGTACCCTCGACGATCCTCGCCGCGCCGTCGATGTCAGCGGCGTTCAGATCCGGCATCTTTGTGCGTGCTATCTCCTCTACCTGAGCCCGGCTAACCGTGCCCGCCTTCGCGCGGTTCGGCTCGCCGCTGCCCTTCTCCAGCCCCGCGGCCTGCTTCAACAGGAACGCCGCAGGCGGCGTCTTGGTGATGAAGGTAAACGAGCGGTCCTCGTAAACCGTAATGTCCACGGGCACCACCTGACCCATCTGATCGCGCGTTGCGTCGTTGAATTGCCGCACGAACTCCCCTATGTTCACCTGCGCCTGTCCCAACGCCGGACCGACCGGCGGCGCCGGGTTCGCCTGCCCGCCCGTGATCTGTAACTTCAACTTCCTCGCAACCCTGCGGCCGCGTCCTCTACCCATACCAATTCTCCCTTAACCTTTGACTGACTGTGAACTGTTCAACTGTTTACCTTTAGTTTAGAGTTTGGCGACTTGGCCGAAGGAGAGCTCGACCGGTGTCTCCCGACCGAAGATCGAGACGAGCACCTTCAGCCTCGACTGGTCTACGTTTATCTCGGAGATTACACCGGAGAAGTCCGCGAGCGGCCCGGCGATCACCTTTACCGTCTCCCCGATCGAGTAATCGACCGTCGTTTTGACCTTCTCGCGCGCCGCATCGACGGCCTCGCCCGGGCGCAAAAGGCGCTCGACCTCGGCCCTGCTGAGAGGGGTCGGCTTATCGCCGGCGCCCACGATCTGTGTGACGCCCGGCGTCTGACGGACGAGGCGCCAGGTGTCGTCGTTCATGTTCATGTTAACCAGTACGTAACCCGGAAACTGGCGCTGAACGGTAGGCACCTTCTTGCCGTCCTTGATCTCGATGACACTTTCGGTTGGGATCCTGATATCGCCGAAGTACCGCCCGAGGCCGAACGAATCTATACGCCGCTCCAGGGTGGTGCGGACCTTGTTCTCATGCCCCGAGTAGGTATTGACGACGTACCACTTCTTCAAAACGCAGATCCTTTACGCAAATACTAGTGTGGCTAGGTAGTAGAAGATGAGGTCCCAGAGCGACACGAACGCCGTCAACACCAACAAGATGATCAAAACCACCAACGTGCTCTGCTGGAGCTGGTCCCGGTTCGGCCAAGTTACCCGCCGGAGCTCTCCGCGCACGTTGCGCACGAACTCGGCGGCCCCGGCTAGCCTGCCTTTCTGCTGTGTCGCTCCTTTTCCGGCGCTTCGACTTTTAGCCATTATTTCCTCGCCTGACTTGGTCATCAAGAGCAGGGCAGGAGGGACTCGAACCCCCGACCTGCGGTTTTGGAGACCGCTGCTCTACCAACTGAGCTACTGCCCTCTGCCTATCTGGTCTCCCGGTGCGCCGTATGCTGCCGACACCACGGGCAATATTTCCTCAACTGGATGCGGTCCGGGGTGTTCCGCCGGTTCTTACGGCTGTTGTAGTTCCGGCGCTTGCACTCCTCGCATGCCAGCGTTACCAATTGTCGCACAACGACCCTCCAAATCACAGGGGCGAGACGATACCCCGCCCCCAAGGTAGTAAAGCTGTTCCTACTCCACGATCTCGGTAACGACGCCCGCTCCTACGGTCCTGCCCCCCTCGCGGATGGCGAAGTTTAGCCCCTCGTCCATTGCTATAGGCGAGATCAATTCCACGTTCATCACCGTGTTGTCCCCC
>JALZFP010000029.1 GCA_030861485.1 Actinomycetota bacterium
GGCGAGGGAGGACGGGGCACCCCCGAGCACTTTGGCCTGGAGAACGAGATCGACCTTATCATCGGCACCTTCTCGAAGTCGTTTGCCTCCGTGGGCGGCTTCGTCTCCGGCCCCGAATCGGTGATAAGCTACGTCAAGCACCACGCCCGCCCGTTTATCTTCACGGCGGCGCTCCCGGCCATGCAGGTAGCGGCGGCCCTCAAGGCCCTGGAGATTATGGAGACGGAGCCCGAACACCGGGAGAGGCTCTGGCAAAACGTGGCGCTTCTGAAGCATGGCTTGGACGCCTTGGGCTTCGACACTTTGGACTCTCAGAGCCACATCGTGCCGGTGCTGGTCGGGCCAGACGAACTCACCGCGATCTTCTGGAAGATGCTGTGGGAAGAAGGCATCTTCACTACGCCGGCCCTACCCCCAAGCGTGCCAGTCGACCGGAGCATTATCCGCACCAGCGTAAACGCCGACCACACCCCCGAACAGGTGGAGCGCCTGCTAGAAGCATTCGCCAGTATCGCTCGACGCTTGGGCGTCATCCGCTAGGACCGAAAGAGTTGTTCGCGAAAGCCGCGCGGCCTTGAGCACCAAGGTTAGGCTCATCCGATCTAGCGCCGACCAGAAGCGGTTTATCGGGTACCCGTTCGTTCGGTACCGCGGCGATCCGCACTGGGTACCGCCGCTGCTCATCTCAGAGCGCCAGAAGTTCGACCCCAAGAAGAACCCCTTCTACGAGCACGCCCGGGTCGATCTCTTCTTGGCCGAGCGCGACGGCGAGGTCGTTGGGCGCATCGCTGCCATCGACGACGACAACCACAACAGGACGCACGGCGACAATTTGATCTTCTTTGGCTTCTTCGAAGCGCATGACCAAACGGCGGCCGAGGCGCTGCTCTCTCGCGTCGAGGATCGGGGGCGGCAGCTGGAGCGTAGCATGGTGCGGGGTCCTGCGAATCCCTCGATGAACGACGGCGCGGGCTTGCAGATAAACGCCTTCGACATCGACCCCTACATCATGATGCCCTACAACCCGCCCGAGTACCCACGCTACGTCGAGGCCGCCGGCTACGGCAAGGCCAAAGACCTCTACGCCTGGCTTTTCGAGCGGGATCAGGCGTTGGGCGAGAAGATTGGACGCCTCGCGAAGCGGGTCCGTGCGCGCTATAACCCGGTAGTGCGCCCCGTGGACATGAAGCGCTTCGATAAGGAGCTAGCGCTCGTCAAGAGACTATACAACGAAGCCTGGGAGCAAAATTGGGGCTTCGTGAGGTACACCGAAGCGGAGTTCGACCACCTCGCGAGTGAGCTCAAGCTCGTTGTCGACCCGGACCTCGCCGTCTTTGTCGAGCTGGAAGGCCAGGTAGCCGGCATGGCCATCTGCCTGCCCGACGTCAACCAGGTCCTCAAGCGCGCTCGGGGACGGCTCGTCCCCTTTGGTATCATCGCCTACCTAAACCGCCGAAAGATTATCGACCAATTACGTCTGGCGATCCTGGGCCTCAGACCCGAGTACCGTAACAAGGGCCTTGAGACGGTACTCGTTGATGATCTCTACGAGAAGGCAATCTCCAAGGGATACCAACGCTGCGAAGCCTCGTGGGTATTGGAGGATAATAGGGCGATGAACCGTGCCCTCAAGGTCTCCGGCGCGAGACTATACAAGACCTACCGGCTCTACCAGAAAGAGATATAGGGCGACTTCTGTGCCCGACCGTGTGCTGGTAACCGGAGCTACGGGTTTCGTCGGCAGCCACGTCACGCAAGCCTTTGTCGAAGCGGGCCACGAGGTGCGTTGCAGCCTCCGCACCACGGGCGACCCGCGCTGGATCTCCGATCTCCCGGTGAAACTGGTGCCACTGGACCTCACCCGGCCGGAAGACCTGCCTCGAGCGGTAGAGGACGTGGATGTGGTCGTGCACGCGGCGGGGCTAGTCAAGGCCAGGCGAACGAGCGACTATCGCCTTGTTAATACGGAGGGAACCAGGAAGCTCGCCACCGCCGCCAAGGAGGCCGGGGTACGGCGCTTCGTCTTGATCAGCAGCCTAGCGGCGCGCGGTCCCGACAACACCCCGCCTGGAGATGAGCGGGACCGTCCCGCAAGCGCCTATGGTAGGAGCAAACTGGAGGCTGAAGAGATCCTCCGACCTTTTGGGAAGCAGATGGAGGTGGTCACCCTCCGTCCCGCCGGTATCTACGGCCCACGCGACACCGAGATCTTGCCCCTGTTCAAGATGGCCCGTGGAGGTTGGCTGATCCTGCCCTCCGGACCACGAGCACTGCAACCCGTCTACGCCACCGACGTGGCCCGGGCCGCCCTCGTGGCGGCTGGCAAGACCGCCGTGGGCTACGGACCTCACCCGGTGGCCGAAGCGTCTCGCTACACATGGCGAGATGCGGCCAAGGGGCTGGAGGACGCGCTCGGATGCACCCTCCGCGTCGCCTACCTGCCCGCCGCGGCATTCAAGCTAGCCGGGCGCGCGGTCGAGAAGACGTCGAGGCTCTTCGACGCGAAACCCGCCTTCGACGAGCGCCAGGCATGGGACCTGGCCGTTCACACCTGGACCTGCGACCCTTCAAGCACTGAACAGGCGCTAGGATGGCGGGCCGAGGTCTCGCTCTACAGAGGCCTCGAGCTCACCGCCCGTTGGTACCGGCGAGTGGGTTGGATTTGAGCTGTTCGCTATCGGACTGGCCATAGATTTTGCAGGTAATCATCGGTAGTCCCTTGCACGCTTACGTGCTCGCCCCCGCCGCCACAGGAACCAGAAGATCCCCAAGGCCAAGGCGCCCAGCACCGCGTACTCCACGATCTTTGCGTACCGCTCCACGAGCGTCCATTGCGAGCCGAGTACCCACCCCAACCCGATGAACAGAGCATTCCACACGACGCTGTCGAGGACGGTCCAGAACAAGAACCACCCGTAGATTGGCATACGGTAGATGCCCGCCGGCACAGAGATTAAGGTACCCACACCTGGTATGAGGCGTCCGATCAGGATGGCTTTCCCGCCGTGCTGATCGAACAATTCTTTCGCCTTGTCCAGGTCCGACTCGCGCACGAACACGAACCGGCCGAACCTC
>JALZFP010000036.1 GCA_030861485.1 Actinomycetota bacterium
TAATCCTTATCATCCGACGCCCCCTCTCTGCGAGCACCTATTCATCTCGCACAGCACGTTCGTTACACCCGGGAATGTACAACATTCCTTAAAATTTTGCAACAATATACTCTATTTTTTAATCACAAAGATAGAAATTTAGTTAGGCGCTCCATTAAGGAGCAACAATTTGCTGCTGCTTTTATCGAGCGTTGGAGTTAGAGTCTCCGGAGCGGTAGCCGGATTGGAGTTGATCTGTGCGTGGAGTTCTGGTTGGTCTTCGTCCGGTATCTCGCCCTCCTCGCGCGAGCAGTCAAGGGTCTCGGTCCAGTCTAGAGGGCACCTTCGAGGACTCGTCTGCTAACAACCCTCAAAGCTAGAGAGGACGTGCAACGTCCAGATCCGGATCACTCCCTCGAAGCTGCGTTTCTCGTTCTTTCCCACCCGGCATTCGTCGCGCTTGGACGTCAGAGAGGGCAGCCAGATGGGGCTCACCGCCGGGATCTTCGCGCATCCGCCCAACTCTAGCCTCGCCACGTAGCGGGCAGCTAATCCTTCCGCTCGGTTATCGTCTACGCTTCTCGGGTGTGCCACCGTACGCCACCTTCGTCTGGCTTGTCCGCCCCTCTTTGCCTCCTCTACGCCCTTGTTGTTCCCGATACCGGCACTGCACGCCATCACCTTCTTGCGGTTCTCGTCAAACCGCCAGAGCCAGTTGGCCCATGCAAAGCTACCGGTATGATAATAAGCTGTTTCCAATGACCGGCAAAGAGCAGAAACGGGGGCAAACGATGGCCGACGTTCGTGACGAAGAGATCCTGAGCGCCGCAGAGGAGATCTTCGGGGATCGCATAAAGCGACGTCCGCTCGGGGGGGGAGAACCGAGCGTCGAGAATGCCTTGGCCCTGGTCTCGCCGATCAACAGCCAAGAGGTTGAGCTACTCTCGGAGGTTGCTGGGCGCTTTTCCGTGCAACTGGTGGGATTGGGCGCACAAACGGCCTCCGCGCCCACCATGCAATCGAGGAGCATTCTAGTCCGGTTTGATCTGATGGGCGACATGAGGTTCCCCGGCTCGGACGAGCCTTGGGTGGAGGTGGAGCCGGGCGCTACGCTGCTAGGCCTGGAGAATAACCTTGAAGCGCGGGGGGCAGGCCTCGCGGTTTATCCTACGAGCGCCCCCCGGGCCACCGTGGGCGGATGGCTGGCGATGGACGGCCTGGGGGTGGGCTCTTTCGAGTACGGCTGGTTGAGCGAGAACGTCCTCTCGGCGGACGTGGTGTTAGCTGGAGGAGAGCGCCGCGAGGTGCGGGGGGAGGAGCTGCTTCAGTTTGGTCAAACCGGAGAGACCACGGGGATCGTGGTCAGCGCGACGCTCAGGACCCGACGCGCAGACACAGACGTGCCCTTCGGCGCTGCATTCGACGACCCGGAGGACCTAGTGCGAACCATCGTCAGCATCCAAGAGGCAGGCGTGCCGCTCTGGCACCTGGCCTTTCTGGACCCCACAATGGCCCGTGCCAGGAATTTGGGAGAAGACTACTTGCTCTTTGGGGCATACCCTAGGGAGAGAGCCGCGGCCGTCGAAAAAGCTCTCCAGGGCGCGTTCGAGTCGCACCGGGGGCGCGTACTCCCCGCCGCTGAGACCTACCACGTGTGGGGGGAGAGGTTCTTCCCCGTGGCTCCCTCCCGTCCGGCCCCGACTTCGACCGAACGCATGCTCGTCACCCTAGCAGAGACTAAGCAAGCGCTCATCAGCGCGCGAGGTCGTTCGGCGAACGTCGCTATCCAGGGCACCGTCGCCCGGACAGGGGAGGTGCTGCTCCTAACCTTCGACGCCCAAGAGGAGGGGTGGGCGAGCTGAGCCCGAACCAAAGGGTAGTTAACAAGTGTCTGAGTCCGATCACGGTAGCCTCGTTATTTCGTTGCGTACTCACCGCACGTTCCAGGTTCCGTCGTTACGTATATAGCCGAGGTGAATGTGATCCTTATGACGCTCTAGCTGATCTTCGTCCAGAATCCAGCCCTCCTCACCCGAGCGGCCGAGAGCCTCTGCCCAGCTTTCGGGGCCGATGACCTGATCGGGCCTCTCTTGCGGAGGGACACGGGAGATGATCTCACCTACGTCCAGGATATCCGGATCTGTACCGTTGCCGCTAACAGATTTGCCGTTCACCCTTCGAACATCAACGGCTCGGCCGTAGTAGTGGGAGTTCGGCAGGCCGCCTGCGTTCCCGTAGCTTTTGGGGATGAGTGGCCCGTCGGGGACGCCCGGCAAGAAGTGGTGGCCCTCCTTGAAGGCATCGACGCAGACCCTGTGTTCTTCAGTTATAGCCTGTAGGGTAGTTACCAAGCGCTCATCCACGATGCCGGCTTTGAGATCTCCTATAGCCTCGGAGGAAGCTTCGAAGTTGCGGGTCTCCAGAAGCTCTCTCGCCTCGCCGGTTGCCCCTTCGGCTATCCTTTCGCCTCCCCGGATGCAGGGGCCGAAAGCGATCCTTCCGCTTTCCCAGAGAAGGAGCAGAAATACCAGGCCGCAGAGAATCGCAACGGCAGCCCATATAAGGATCAGCCGCCGGAAGATCTTTTTCAGGCGGTACACCTGAATCCTTCTAAGTTATGCCCCGGCTGCATGAGGCTATCCGCCCTCGAGAAGTATCCGAGCAAACCCCCTCTGAGCCGACGACGCCTCTAAGTTTGTCTCGCCGCTGACGCCTTCGGTAGAGAGGCTGAAGGGAACCTTCGGGCGCGTGAGCCGGAAGTGG
>JALZFP010000076.1 GCA_030861485.1 Actinomycetota bacterium
GAGGTTAGCGATCTAAGAGCCCACGTGTCGTTGCGCGCGGAGCTAGCCGACCTTGTGAAGATAAACGTCGGCTTAGACATATACTTAGACAAGGTCCAGCTGGATATCAAAGGTTTAGAGGCCCAGGCTCTCTTGAAGGTCAGGTTAGATCAGGTCCTCGGTACCTTGAATCGGGCCTTGGATGCCGTCGACAAGAACCCGCAGATACTTAGCGGGCTCGTTAGCGCCGATTCAGCGGTAGAAGGTACTGGTCGAGGCGCAAGCCAAAGCGCCCGGGATATCGAGCAGGATGCGGGCTGGCCGCCTCGGCGGGCGGAAGATGCGGCAGGCCAAGTCGGCGAAGCGGCACAACGAAGCGGCGACGCGAGCTACCGGGTAACCGACGAGACCGAGCAAGCAGCGGGCAGCCCGCTCGACAAGACCAGCGAGGAGGAAAGCCGGCCCGTGCGGTGGGCTGCGGACGGGTTCGGCAACGCGACAGGGCCCGGCCCGGATAAGTCCAACGAAGCGGAGGGCGGGGCATCAACGGGCGCGCTTGCCGGCCTGCAGATCGAAGAGGAGTACATAGACGAGCGAGGCCAGATCGTGGGACGGGCGCGAGACGAGTCCGGGAACGTCGTCGAGGAGGTGCTCGACGGAGAAGGCAACGTTTCGAACTCGAGCATGCCCGAAGAGGCGGGAGACCTGGAGTCCGAGGATGACGGGGAGGTGAACGCCACGGACGCCGCCCGGCGCAAGGCTAGCGAGCTGGGCGTGAACCTCTCCGATGTAAGGGGTACGGGCTCCGGCGGGCGCGTCCTTGTCAAGGACGTGGAGAAGGCCGCTAAGTAACCAGCAACTCCGCCTAGAGTAGGGGCCTCTGCGCTTGGTCGTTCCGGCCCTATACTATATACGCAGCAGTAAGAAGGAGAGCCTAGCGCGATGGACAAAAACAAGGATGTCAAGAGCAAAGATGTCAAGAGCAAAGATGTCAAGAGCAGTTCGGCGGAGTTTATAGCCGATCTCCTTACGGACCCGCGGGTGCGAAGGGGGCTGACGGAGACGTTGGGACAGTACCTGGGGGGCGAGGAGTTCAGAGCCGAGCGGGAGCGTATCAGGCGGGGAGCCAGCGAGCGCCTAAGAAACATCCGCAACCGCTACCGCCCGAAAAAACGCACCCCCGAGACCGCCGCCCAAGAGAGGGAGCTCAGCCTGCGCCTGGCAGATGTCGAGACGGAGGCGGCAGAGTTGCGCTTGCGCCTCTCAGAGTTGCTGGAGGAGGAAGAGAGGCTCCGGACAGCTCTGGAGGAGCTGTAGCTTCAGAGTGCTTGCGGTTTCTTCGTTGTGAATAGGTAACCGTTCACCATAACCCCTTGTACTCTGGGGGCGATTCGTGTAAAAAGCGGGTTGCTGTCCTGGCACCCTTTTACCTAGGAGGCGGTTTGGCAACTCCCAATACCGGTCTTTACGACCCTACATACCAGCGTGATGCTTGCGGGTTCGGCTTCGTTGCGCGGGTAGACGGGCGGCGTACCCGGGAGATTGTCGAGGAGGGGTTGGAGGTCTTGTGCAACCTCGACCACCGAGGCGCCAGCGGAAGCGACCCCGAGACCGGAGACGGGGGCGGCATCCTGCTGCAGGTCCCGGACGCGTTTTTACGCCGGGAGTGCGCCTCTTTGGGCATCGAGTTGCCACGGGCCGGGGGGTACGGGGTCGGGATGCTCTTCGAGTTCGGGGAGGAAGAAGGGCCCGGTTGCGAGGGCGCCTTAGAGCGGATCACGGCCGAAGAGGGACAGCACTTTTTGGGTTGGAGGGACGTCCCTGTGGAGCCGGAGGCCGCCGGGCGGCTGGCACGGAGCGTCATGCCGCGCATCCGGCAGTTCTTTGTCGAGAACAAGGTGGGGAACGAGGAGGCCTTCGAGCGGAAGCTGTACGTGATCCGCCGCAGGCTCCACCGGGAAGTGGATTCGCACCGCTGCTACGTGGTCAGCCTCTCGGCTCGAACGCTCGTCTACAAGGGGCTTCTCAAGGGTAAGCAGCTCCCTGGATTCTATCCAGACCTCGAAGATCCAACCGTAACCAGCGCTCTCGCGATGGTCCACTCGCGCTTCAGTACCAATACCTTGGGCACTTGGGATTTGGCCCACCCGTACCGCTACGTGGCCCACAACGGTGAGATCAACACCCTGCGCGGCAACATCAACTGGATGCGCGCCCGCGAGAGCCGCTTGGAGTCGCCCCTCTTCGGGGAGGACCTCACGAAGCTCTTCCCGGTGATTCAGCCGGACCAGAGCGACTCGGCGACCTTCGACAACACCCTGGAGCTCCTGTACCTCGCGGGGCGTAGCCTTCCGCACGCGGTGGCGATGATGATGCCCGAGGCCTACGAGAACGACGAGCTGATGGACGAAGATCGGCGGGCCTTCTACGCGTACCACAGCTCCCTCATGGAACCTTGGGACGGCCCTGCCGCCATCGCCTTCACAGATGGACGGGTAATAGGGGCGACCCTCGACCGCAACGGACTAAGGCCCGCGCGCTACTCCGTTACCCGCGACGGCCGGGTCGTGATGGCCTCCGAGGACGGCGCTTTGCGTGTGCCGGTGGAGGACATAGTCGAGCGGTGGAGGTTGCAGCCGGGCAAGATGCTCGTCGTCGACACCGAGAAGCACGAGCTGCTGCACGACGACGACGTCAAGAAGCCCCTCTTCGGGCGTAAGCCTTACAAGAGGTGGGTGGAGGAGGGTGAGGTCCACCTGGACGAGCTCCCCGAGGCCGCCCCCAACGGGCGCAGCGACGAGACCGCCTCGCTCTTCGAGCGACAGCTCGCGTTCGCGTACACCAACGAGGATCTGAGGATCCTCCTCTCCCCGATGGCCCGTGACGGCAAGGAGCCCGACGGTTCTATGGGGACAGACACGCCGCTGGCGGTTCTCTCAGAGCGCCCGCAGCTCTTATTCTCGTACTTCAAGCAGCTCTTCGCCCAGGTCACCAACCCCCCGATAGACCCCTTGCGCGAGGAGTTGGTCATGTCGCTCAACATGGGGCTCGGGCCGGAGCAGAACCTCTTTGAGGAGACACCGGAGCACTGCCGCAGGATTCCGCTCAAAGGTCCCATCTTGAGGGCCGCTGAGCTCGGGAAGATCCGCCAACTCAACTCTGAGCTCTTCTCCTCGGTCACGCTCCCGATGCTCTTTTCGGCGAACGAGGAGGGGGACCTTGAGAAGGCGCTAGAAGCGCTGTGCGAGAGGGCCGAGGAGGCGGTCATAGAGGGCTCAACGGTCCTTATCCTGAGCGACAGGGGCA
>JALZFP010000088.1 GCA_030861485.1 Actinomycetota bacterium
GGGCGTCCGGTGGGGGAGGGCGTGGGCGTGCTCGTGGGTTCCACTCTCCCTGTGCGAGTGTACGTGCCGGTGGGGAGGCTCGTCGTCGTGGCTGTGGGTGTGAGCGTGGTAGAGGCCACGCCGCCACCGCACGAGCAGCCGCACGGCGAGGAACACGATGATCGCCCCTATTAAAGTCTCCGCGATAACCTGCACCGGTTCCGGCAGGAAACGGTTAAAGAGCACCAGCGGCAGCCCCAAAACGACGAGCGTCGTGCCGTGGCCGAGACCCCACAACAGGCCCATAAGCCCGGCCTTGTGTGCCTGTTTGCGCTCCTCTTCGGAGGCGATAAGGGTCGTCACCGCCGCTAGGTGGTCCGGGTCCGAGGCGTGCCGCAGGCCCAAGAGTAGGCTTATGAGCAGGATCACCCCCGCCCCCGACGGGCCGTGCATGAAACCTTCCAACCAACCGTCTATCGCCGACACCCAAGCTCCTCCTCATCTCTCGCCCCTCTCCCCAGAGACGCGCTAACGAGATCCCGCACAGCCCCGTTACTCTACCCTACATCTCCTCCGCCAGCGCCGCCCGCACCATCTCCCGGTCGTGCTTCCAGGCGAAGTCTGTGGCGTCCAACTCCTCCGCCGCAATCCACCGTACCTTCGCCACGTCATCCGTTGGGTGTGGCTCGCCCCCAACGATGCTCGCCCTGAATCCTATCGCCAGTACGTAGTGGCCCTGCGGTCCATAGGTGTGGGTCGCCAACAGTATCGGGGGGCCTACCACCTCGATCTCCACCCCAAGCTCCTCCTTGGCCTCGCGCACGAGCCCGTCTACCGGATGTTCCCCGACCTCCAGGAACCCTCCCGGCAGATCTATGCGTCCCTTCTCCGGCTCGCGCGCCCGTACGGACACGAGGGCCTTTCCGTCCTCCACGATTACGGCTCCGACCGCCGGTGCCGAGTTGCGATACCAAGAGTGCCCGCAGAGGGGACACCGGGCGCCACCGCTCGGGCGCGGGCCCTCCAGGCGTGTCCCGTCCGCGGGGCAGAACTTGAAGGGCTCGGTGGCGGTAAAGGGGCCCCTTTGATCCGCGCTGGTCAAGAGCTTCGAACCTTGACGAGCTCCTCGGCCACGTTTGCGAGGCCCTCCACGTCGCGTACCACCTCGACCCGGTTGCAGACCCTCTCATAGAGGGGCATATCGCAGGAACCTAAAGACCACCCCCACCTGGGCTCGGGCGTGATCCAGATGACCTGCCTGGCGTGCTGGGCTATCCCTTCGAGGGCCTCTACGTTCGGGTGCTTTCCGTTGTTGCGGCCGTCGCCCAGTATCACGACCGTCGTACGGTGGTTGATGGCGGAGAGGTGCTCACCCACGAACTGCTCGGCCGCTTTGCCGAAGTCGCTGTTCACGTCCGCGTCCAGGATGCGTCCCGAGAAGATCCCGTCCACCGCCTCGCGCATCGTGTGCTCCTCGAAGAGCTGTGTCACCTCCGCCATCTCCGCCACGAAGACAAACGTCCTCACCTTCGATAAGAGGCTCTGCATCTGGTAGATCAGATGCAGCCAGAACCGCGCCAGATTACGCGTACTGAGGCTAACGTCGCACAGCAGTGCTACCCGCGGTCGGCCCTCGCGGCGTCTCCGTAGGACCGGGTTGAAGGGGATACCATCGTAGCGGACGTTGTGGCGCAGGGTGTGGGGGACGCTGATGCGGCCGGTCCTGTCCTGGCGTAAGCGGCGGGTCTTTGCGCCGTAGATGCGGCGGGCGATCCGCCTTATAGCCGCCTCCATCTCTCGCTGCTCGGCCGCCGAGAAGTCGAGCATCTTCATGAGGGAGCGGTGCCGTAGCTCGGAGTCGTCCTTCGTGCTCTTCTCGAGCTTCTTCTTGCGCTCCTGCATCTGCTTTATCAGCTCCGGCAGACCCCGCAGGATGTTCTCGCTCTGCGCTTCGATCTGCTCTACGAGGGCCTCGTCGACCGCCATAGCGTGCAGATGGTCCACGAAGTTCTGGAGATCGACCGCCGAGACGTCCAAGGGTATCTCCTCACCACCGGCGTTTGGGACCAAGCCGCCAGGATTGAAGATGTTGCGGGTGCGCCGAACCCTCAGATGGTAGGTGAGGCGCTGTAGCGCGCTCTCCAAAGCGCCCTGTTTATGGTTCAGGATCAGCTCTTGCGAGAACATCGAGAGCCGCATCCTCTCGGCCTCGCCGTGGATGTCCTGGGAGGGGCGTATCCGCTCCTCGTCGAAAAAGCGGCGCATGTCGACTGGCTCGCCCTCATCGTGGCTATGACCCTCTTCTTCTGGCGCCTCGCCTTCGGCGTCCTCGCCGAGCTCCAGCTTCGCGGGCGGCGGTCCATGGTCGTGGTCGTGCTCCGGCAGCTTGAACGAAGCTGTGGGCTTCTCCTTGGGGGGGCGTATGCTGAAGAACAGGTCGAAGAGCCGGTCGAAGGTCTCCGAGTCTTCCTGGTTCTTGACCATCGTCGCCCGCAGGGCGTCCCGCACCACCTTGCGCTCGCCCAGGCCCACCTGCTGTAAGGCGTGCAGGGCGTCGAGGCTCTCGGCTGGGGAGACCCTGAGTTGGTGGCGTCGTAAGACCCGCACGAAATCGTTTATTACAGAGTCCATAAGATTGCGGTCCTGCTCTTAGTGCGCGTGGGCGCCGGGTCGACGGCGGTACTCATACATGGCCTCCGCCGGGTTCTCGCCGGTTGGCTCCTTCTGCCCGAGGTCCTTTTTCTCGGGGACGCCCGCGCCGAGGTGTGCGAGCATCTTCTCGGCGTCGCGGTCGTACTTGGCGATCACTCCTAGCGTCCCCTCCACGAGTTCCTTCGTCAAGCTAGGCGCGTTGAGTACCATCAGAGCCTGTGCCCAATCCAGCGTCTCGCCGATGCTCGGGGCCTTTCTGAGATCAAGCGTGCGCAGGTCCTGGACGATCTCCACCAGCTCCTCCAGCAGTCTATCGCCCACCCCCGAGGCCTTGAGGCGCACGATCTCGAGCTCCAGTTCCTTGCTGGGATAGTCGAGCTGCAGGTGCAGACAACGGCGTTTGAGGGCCTCCGAGAGCTCGCGGGTGCGGTTCGAGGTCAGGACGACGACCGGCGGGTGTTCGGCCTTCAACGTCCCTATCTCCGGGATGGTGATCTGATAATCAGCGAGGAACTCCAGCAAGAACGCCTCGAACTCCTCGTCGGCCCGGTCGATCTCGTCTATCAAGAGCACCGCCGAACTCTCAGCCCGAATGGCCTGCAGGATGGGGCGCTCGACGAGGAAGTTCTCGGAGAAGAAGATGTCCTCCCGCTCGCGCAGCGCGTCGGCCGCCGCGCGCAGGTCTTTTGTCGGGCCGAGGAGCTCGCCTATCTTCTCGCGCAGGACCTGCGTGTAGAGGAGCTGCTTGCCGTACTCCCACTCGTAGAGCGCCTTCGCTTCGTCGAGCCCCTCGTAGCACTGGAGCCTGACGAGCTCGGTCCCGGCGGCGCGCGCGAGAGACTTCGCCAGCTCGGTCTTGCCTACGCCGGCCGGGCCCTCGATCAGGACGGGCTTGTTCAACCGTGTGGCCAGAAAGACCACCGTCGCCAGCTTGTCGTCCGCGACGTACTCCTGACCGGCGAGCCTCTCCTTTACCTCTTCAATGCTATCGAACAAAAACCCTCCTCGAACCTAGCCATCCTTAAGCGGGAGATGGGAGCAGGAAAATCCCGCTCCCATCTCCTCGGCCGCATCCGCGCATGAACGATTCTCCCGTGGGTATTACTCCTGGGATGGGCGACCCCTTTTCCGCTCCTCTTTAGGGGGGCCTAACCTCCCGCCATCTGACCGACCTGGCGGCCCATGTTCGGGTCCGCACCCCAGATGTTCTGCCGGTAGCCATCGCTCGTCTTGCGGACCATCGGATCGTAGACGCAGTCGCGCAGGATCTCCTTGGCCGCCTCAAAGGTGAGGTCGCGCGGGTTACCCGGCGTGCACAGGTCCTCCATCATGTGCTGGGCCATCGCCTCGAGCTCTTCATCGTCGCCCTGGATCTGGGTTGGCCGATCCTCGTAGAACTCGCCCCTGCCCATCTCCGACTTCACGTAGTTGGGGTTCACCTCCCTGAAATTATCGGGGATGCCGCAGTCCCTGGCGAGCCTTATCACCGCGTCTATCGCCTTGTCCGAGGCCTGGATCGGGCTGAGGCCACTCGTGTCCTCGCCCATCGCCCTTGCGATGTCCGCGAACTTCTCCGGCGCCGCCGGCTGGTTGAACGTCCAGACCCGGGCGATGCCGATGCCGTTGTTCAGGCCGTGGTGGATGTCATAGTAGGCGCACACCGCGTGCGAGAGCGAGTGCAGGATCCCGAGAAGGGCGCTGGAGAAGGCCTG